>NZ_JBYCLG010000295.1:0-6576 GCF_057473785.1 Mycobacterium sp. TH-M103 | reverse complement strand
TCGATGGCCACGTCGGTGCCGGTGCCGATCGCGATGCCCAGGTCGGCCTGCACCAGCGCGGGGGCGTCGTTGACGCCGTCGCCGACCATGGCGACCCGCCTGCCCTCGTCCTGGAGGCGGCGGATCTCGTCGACCTTGTCTTCGGGCAGCACCTCGGCCAGCACCCGGTCGATGCCGACCTGCTCGGCGATCGCGGCCGCCGTGCGGGCGTTGTCGCCGGTGATCATCGCGACCTGCAGCCCCATGGCGTGCAACTGGCGGACCACCGCGACGGCGTCGTCTTTGATCGTGTCGGCCACCGCCAGCACACCCACCACCCGCTCGTCGCGACCGACGAACACCGCGGTGCGGCCCTGTGCTTCGAGGTCGGCGGCCGCGCTCGCGAGCTGCTCGGGCAGGCGCAGGTCGTTTTCCTCGACCAGCTTGCGCCGCCCGACCAGCACCGCGTGGCCCTCGACCTCGGCGCGCACGCCGTGGCCGGCCAGGTTGGTGAACGCCGCGGCGGCCGGGACGGCCAGCTCGCGTTCGCGGGCGCCGGCGACGATCGCCGCGCCGATGGGGTGCTCGGAACCCGACTCGACCGCGGCGGCGATCCGCAACACCAGGTCGACGTCGCGCTTCTTGTCGGTGATGACGTCGGTGAGCCGCATCTGGCCCCGGGTGAGGGTGCCGGTCTTGTCGAACACGACGGTGTCGATCTTCTTCGACGCCTCGAGGACCTCGCCGCCCTTGACCAGGATGCCCATCTCCGCGCCGCGACCGGTGCCGGCGATGATCGCGGTCGGGGTGGCCAGGCCCAGCGCGCACGGGCAGGCGATGATCAGCACCGAGACCGCCGCGGTCATCCCCGCGATCGGGTTGCCCGCCAACAGCGCCCACCCGGCGAACGTCAGCGCGGCCACACCGAGCACCGCGGGCACGAACACCGCCGACACCCGGTCGGCCAGCCGCTGCACCGGCGCCTTGCCGCCCTGGGCCTGCTCGACTAGGCGCACGATCTGGGCCAGCGCGGTGTCGGCGCCCACCGCGGTGGCGCGCACGGTCAACAGTCCGTCGGTGTTCACGGTGGCCCCGGCGACCCGGTCGCCGACCGTCTTTTCCACCGGCATCGACTCGCCGGTCAGCATCGACTCGTCCACGGCCGCGCGCCCGTCGACGATCTCGCCGTCGACGGGGATCTTCTCCCCGGGCCGCACCAGCATCACGTCGCCGACCTGCACCCGCTCCACCGGCACCAGCACCTCTTGACCGTCGACGAGCAGGCAGGCCTCCTTGGCGCCCATCTCCAGCAGCGTGCTGATCGCCTCGCGGGTCTTGCCGGTGGCCCGGGCCTCGAAGTAGCGGCCCAGCACCACGAACGCGATGATCAACGCCGCGGTGTCGAAGAACAACGGCCCGCCCGCGAACAGCTGATAGGTCGAGTAGGCGAACGCGGTCAGCGTGCCCAGGCTGATCAGGGTGTCCATGCCCGCCGATCCCGCGCGCGCCTGCCGCACCGCCCCCACCAAAAACGGCCAGCCCGCCACGAACTGCACCGGCACCGTCGCGGCAAACGCCAACCACCCCGCCCACGCGCCGCCGAACACCATCGGCGCCGCCATCGACACCAGCCCCAACGGCGCGGCCAGCCACACCCGTCGCAACCACTTGCGTTGCTCACCCTTGGCATCGGCGGCCGGCGCCCCGTGACACGACGGCGCCGGCTGATGACAACTACCCCCACCGTCGGACTTCGGGGCGCCCGCATCCGTGGACACGCCCAGCGCACGCAAAAGTCCGGCCGCGATCCGCGCCAGTACCCCGGTTTCACCCACACTCGCCGAATACGGGGCGCGGGCGGGCAGCGATTCCGCGGGCACGTCCCGGGCCGCCTCGATCCCCGCCAACACCGCGGCGACGTCGCAGTCATCGGGCAGATACCAGATCACCACCGACCCCGTCCGGGGATAGGCCTGCACCGCCCGCACCCCGGCCACCGCCGCGACCGTCTCCTCGATCGCCACCGCCAGCGCCGAATCCATCCCAAACCCGCGGGCGCGCACCCGCATCCGCCCGCCCCCCTGGGAGACGACCTGCAACGTGGCGCCGGCCCCAGCGTCAAGCGCCGTGTCAGTGGCAGGCATCGTCACCCCCGTGGCCGGCAGCCGAAGAAGAGTCCGCCGGTGCGGGAACACGCTCCCCGACGCGCTCGGCCGCCTCGGCGAGCACATCGGCCGTCGCCAACCGCGCCCTCTCGGCGGCCTCCCTGGTCACCCGTTCGGTCGCACGCGCCCCGCGCAAACCCACGGCAGCAGCGCTCACCGTCATCCTGCGCCACGGCGCCTTCGCCAACGCCTCATACGCCGCAGCACCCACCACACCGGTCACCAGCGTGGGCACCGCCTTACCCACCAATCCCTGCCAAGCCATGCCGGTCACTTCCCTTCTGTCGACGACGATCACCGCCGGGGGCCATCCCGGAACCTCGCCCGGGACTATACCCCCCACCCCATCTGGGGTACCACGCGAATGAACATACCCCCACAGGGTATCTCCGTCAACTGCGTGCGTCCTTCCGCTCGACATCACGCCGCCGTCCGTATTTCTGGCGAAAAGGTGGGTGGCGCACTGAACAATGGCCATCACGTCCCGTGATCGTGACAATGCGAAATCGTCGACGCAGCTTTGCCTATTAGGTCGACGGCCATCTCGCCCGACGCTTTGACCCGTTAACTTGTACGGATCGTTGCGATTGGGTATTTTGACGGACACTAGTCGGTCTTAGCGGTGCCGATTTCGCCAAAGAGTTGGGTGAATTTGTCGCGCGCGCTTCGTTGCGCCTGCCCGCGCCGGGCAGGCGTTAGCTCATGCCAGTAGGCACATACAGCGCGAAAGATCCAATGATTGAACACAGTGATGGCGGCGATGTCGAGGATTGAATCGATCACGAACACCGCCGGCCACTCCCCCGCGAACGCGCCGACGCACTGCCCCACGCGCGTGGAACCGCGGCGCGACAAGCACGTTCGGAAGCTCGCACGCCCGGTGACCAATGCTACTTTCGGATCGATGTCCCGCCGCGTGCGTGGCCAAGCCCGGCCCTGAGATGCGCCGCGTCGAGGATCGGGGGAAGAGGGGGAGCGTGCCGCGTCGGATTGCATTGCTGGCATTGGCCGCGCCGCGGCGAGTGATCGCGGTGGCACTGCTGGTCTTCCTGGGAGCCGTCGCTTTCGGGTCACCGGTCGCCAAAGATCTGTCCGCCGCAGGGTTTTATGACCCCGCGTCGGAATCCAGCAAAGGCAGTCGGCTGCTCGAGCAGAAGTTCGGGGAAAGCGAACAGCAACTTCTGATCGTGGTCACCGCTCCCGGCGGCGCACAAAGCACGCCGGCGCGCACCGTCGGGACCGACATCGTCGACCATTTGGAGCGCTCACCGTTTGTATTCAATGTCTCCTCGCCGTGGACATCGGCGGCGCAATCGGCGGGGCACCTGGTGAGCAAAGACGGCAAATCCGGCCTGATCGTCGCGAACCTCAGGGGCGGGGAGAACGACGCGCAGAAACACGCCCGAACGCTCTGCGCCGAATCGGTGCACGACCGCGACGGCGTCACCGTCCGCGCGGGCGGCTTGGCGGTGGCCTACGCACAGGTCAACGAGCAGATCGAGCACGACCTTCTGACGATGGAATCGATCGCGATCCCGCTCAGCTTCCTGGCCATGATCTGGGTGTTCGGCGGATTGCTGGCGGCCGCGTTGCCGATCGCGGTGGGCCTGACGGCGATCGTCGGTTCCATGTCGATACTGCGCCTGCTCACCTTCACCACCGAGGTGTCGGTCTATGCGCTCAACCTCACCACCGCACTGGGTTTGGCGCTGGCGATCGACTACACGCTGTTGATCGTGAGCCGCTACCGCGACGAGCTGGCCCGGGGCAGCCTTCCCGACCGGGCCCTGATCCGGACCATGCAGACAGCCGGGCGCACGGTGCTGTACTCGGCGACCACCGTCGCGTTGTCCATGGCCGTGATGGTGCTGTTCCCGATGTACTTCCTGCGGTCGTTCGCCTATGCCGGCGTCGCGACCGTCGCATTCGCCGCCGTCGCCGCGGTCGTGGTGACACCCGCGGCCATCGTGTGGCTGGGTCCGCGGTTGGACGCGATGGACATGCGCCGACTGCTCCGCGGAATGCTGCGGCGTCACGAGCACGGCCGTAAACCGGTACAGCAACTGTTCTGGTACCGATCCACCCGGTTCGTCATGCGGCACGCCGTGCCGGTCGGCCTCGCCGTCACCGCCCTGGTGGCGCTGGCCGGCGCTCCATTTTTGGGCGTGAAGTGGGGTTTTCCCGACGACCGGGTCCTGCCGCGTTCGGCCTCGGCGCACCAGGTCGGCGATCAGCTGCGCAACGACTTCGCCGACGACGTCGCCACGACGGTGCAGGTCGTCATCCCCGACGCGCGGGACCTCGACGCCGACGACCTCGACCGCTACGCCGCCGACCTGTCCCGCGTGCCCAACGTCTCCGCGGTGACCGCACCGGCGGCGACGTTCGTCGCGGGAAACGCCGTCGGCCCGCCGGCCGCGCCGACCGGAATCGCCGACGGCAGCGCGTTTCTCACCGTCACCAGCACGGCAGCGCCGTACTCCCGGGCGTCCGACCTGCAACTCGACCGCCTGCACGCGGTCGACGGTCCGCGCGGGCGACCGGTTCAGCTGACGGGGCTGGGCCCCACCAACCGCGACGGTGTCGACGGGATCACCGCGCGGCTGCCGCTGGTGCTGGGCCTGATCGCCGTCATCACCGCGGTCCTGCTGTTTCTGGTGACCGGCAGCGTGGTGCTGCCGGTCAAGACGCTCGTGCTCAACGTCCTGTCGCTGTCGGCGACGTTCGGGGCGCTGGTCTGGATTTTCCAGGACGGCCACCTCGGCGGCCTGGGGATCACGCCGACGGGACGGCTCGTCGCCAACATGCCGGTCCTGCTGTTCTGCATCGCCTTCGGGCTGTCGATGGATTACGAGATCTTCCTCATCGCGCGGATTCGCGAACATTGGCTCGCATCCCGGAAAACCGACGCCGACAACGACGAAAGCATCGCGTTGGGGGTGGCCTACACCGGCCGGGTGATCACCGCCGCGGCTCTGGTGATGGCCGTGGCGTTCGCGGCGCTCAGCGCCTCGCAGGTCTCGTTCATACGCATGTTCGGAGTGGGCCTGACGCTGGCCGTGCTCGCCGATGCCACCCTGGTGCGCATGATTCTGGTTCCGGCCGTCATGCACGTGCTCGGCCGGGCCAACTGGTGGGCCCCGAAACCGTTGGCCTGGCTGCACGCCCGCATCGGCATCGAGGAGTCCGCCGGCCGGCACGAACGCCCCGCCGCGGCGCCGCGCGCGACGCTCGACGGGTGACCCCGGCGTCGCCTACTCCCCTACCGCAGGACGACGCGTCGCGACAAGCCATAAAGGTAATAAGGGCCATAAGGCACTAATTTAGCGGTTATGGCCTGTGCTTATTGCTCAACAAAGAGACGGAATTATAACGTGTTCTAGTCGTCGTGTAGAGCGGGGGCACACGGTGAAGACCGATACCACCGGAGTCGGCATCCGGGAGATCGATGTCGGCGACCCGCCGACACGGTTTGCCCGCGGCTGGCACTGCCTGGGCCCGGTCGAGGACTTCCTCGACGGCGAGCCCCACGCGATCAACGCGTTCGGCACCAAGCTGGTCGTCTTCGCCGACCCCCAAAGCGATGGCACCCCAAACGTTCTCGACGCCTACTGCCGGCACATGGGCGGAGACCTGTCGCAGGGCACGATCAAGGACGGTGCGGTCGCGTGTCCGGTCCACGACTGGCGCTGGAGCGGCGACGGGAGATGCCAACAGGTGCCGTACGCCAAGCGCACGTCACGGTTTGCCCGCACCCGTTCGTGGACCACCGACGTGCGCGGCGGATTGTTGTTCGTCTGGCACGACCCCGAGGGCAACCCGCCACCCCCGCAACTGCAGATCCCCGACATCCCCGAGGCCTACGGCGACACGTGGACCGAATGGCGCGTTCTAGTTTTGCGGCAGGGGTGGGAGGTACCGCCACTGTGCACGGACGCCGTGGACGCCACTCCGAGGCGCCGCTTTGCCGCGGCGGGCCCGCCTGCGCTTCGCCACCCCGATCGAGAAGGTGCAGATCTCCGTTATCGGGCGGAGTCGTGGCAATGCCCGGCAAGCGCCTACAACGACGCCGTCCGACGTGCTGGGCACTCGACCACTCCGACCAGGCTTGGGCGTAGTCGTCTTCGAGGGCGGGGTAGGGCAGCATCTGCACGCCCCGCTGCAGAGACGCGGACGGCGACGGCAAACCGGCTTTCTCCACGTAGGCGTCCAGCACCGCGACGTCCTCGCCGGACAGGCTGACACCGAGCTTCATACCCCGGTGTTCACGGATCGGTACGGCTACTGACCTTGGAGGCCTGCCTGGTGGTGGCAGGTACAGGATTCGAACCTGTGTAGCTTTCGCGACGGATTTACAGTCCGCTCCCATTGGCCGCTCGGGCAACCTGCCGCCAGACAGGTTACAACGAACGGGTAGACAAAGCACAAACGG
>NZ_JBYCLG010000294.1:0-2318 GCF_057473785.1 Mycobacterium sp. TH-M103 | reverse complement strand
GGCACACCGGTCACCTGGCGCGACATCGCCAGCCAGATCCACGCCCTGTCCGGCGCCGACAAGGCGTTCGAGATCGCCGGGCCCAGCGGCGCGGACCGTGTCGCCTCGGTGACCCGCGGGGTGGACGACCGACAGGCGATCATGACCTTCGCCAAGCCCTACGCCGAGTGGCGCGGCATGTTCGCCGGCAACGGCATGCTGCTGCCCGCCAGCATGACCGCCACACCCGAGTCCTTCAACAAGGGGCAGCTGTCCGGACCCGGCCCGTCGGCGGGCCCGTTCATCGTCTCGGTCCTGGACCGGACCACGCAGCGAATCGTGTTGACCCGCAACCCCAAATGGTGGGGGCCGCGGCCACGGCTGGACGCCATCACCTATCTGGTGCTCGACGACGCCGCGCGGTTGCCCGCCCTGCAGAACAACACGATCGACGCCACCGGCATCGGGACGGTGGACCAGCTGGCGATCGCGCAGCACACCAAGGGCATCTCGATCCGTCGTGCACCCGCCCCGAGCTGGTCGCACTTCACCTTCAACGGCGCTCGCGGATCGATCCTGGCCGACAAGGCGCTGCGGCTGGCGGTGTCCAAGGGCATCGACCGGCAGACCATCGCCAAGGTCGTCCAGTACGGACTCACCACCGACCCGGTGGCACTGGGCAATCACATCTACGTCGCGGGCCAGGAGGGCTACCAGGACAACAGCGCCATCGTCCCCTACGACCCGGCCGCGGCGCGCCGGGAACTCGACGCGCTGGGCTGGAAGCTCAACGGCCAGTTCCGCGAGAAGGACGGCCACCCGCTGGTGATCCGCGACCTGTTCTACGACGCGCAGGGTTCGCGGGCGTTTGCCCAGATCGCCCAGCACAGCCTGGCCCAGATCGGGGTCAAGCTCGACCTGGTGGCCCGCTCCGGCAGCGGCTTCTTCAGCAACTACGTCAACGTCGGGGACTTCGACATCGCGCAGTTCGGCTGGCTCGGCGACGCGTTCCCCCTGTCGTCGCTGACCCAGATCTACCAGTCCGACGGGGCGAGCAACTTCGGCAAGATCGGGAGCCCGCAGATCGACGCCGCGATCGAGCGCACGCTCGAAGAACTCGAGCCCGCCAAGGCGCGGGCGCTGGCCAACGACCTCGACAGGCTCATCTGGGCCGAGGGATTCAGCCTGCCGTTGACCCAGTCCCCGGGCGACGTGGCGGTGCGCAGCACCCTGGCCAATTTCGGCGCGGCGGGGCTGGCCGACCTGGATTACACTGCAATCGGTTTCATGCGGTCCTGAGCCGGCGGCGCAGCGGCGCCGGATACGGCAGCGCGCCCTCCACGGCCGCGGCCGCGTCGAGCGCCTTCCACAGCAGCCGCACCCCGGTGCGCGGCGGGAGCGCGTCCAGCCGCGCGCCCTGGCCGACCAGCCTGGATGGCGCACCGTCCCACACCGCGGCGATGACGGCCAGGGCCGCGGGCTCGCGAAAGTCCAGTGCGCTGTGCGCCATCGTGGGCAGCGTCAGCAACACGGCACCGGGGATCAGCGACGCGATCCGGCGGGCCACCGCCGGCGGTGTGACCAGGTCGCGGCCACCGGAAAGCAGAACCGTGGGCCAGTCGAACTTCGGCATCTCGGCCGCCAGGTCGAATGGTTCGGCTTCGAAAGCCGCTGTCGGGGAAAGTGTTTCGCGTAGCGCTACGGCCGGGTCGAGGGGCAGCCCGTCGGGCTCGGCGGCGTAGTCGAGTTCACGGAACGCGATGCGGCTGACCAGATCGGCCTCGAAACGGTACGGCACCTTGCGGTTGAGTATCTTGGTGGAGCGGGACAGTGTGTGCCACAGCAGCGTTCGCCCGTCCAGCAACAGGTTGAGCTGGCGGTCGAGCAGGGCGGGGCCGCCGTAGCCGTACATCCAGGCGGCCAGCTCTCCGGCGGACGCGGTCATCACCCCGGCGTCGACGAGCTTGCGCATCTTCGGCGCCAGCGCGGCGGACTCCGGGCCGTCGCCGGCAAGCAACAGCCCGCGCACCGCGTCGCGAACCATCGCGATGTCGTGGCGCGACAGCAGCGGCGAATCCAGGATCATCGACCGCACCCGGCCGGGGTGGCGGACGCCGACCCCGGCCGCGATGTAGGTGCCGTAGGAGGTCCCGTAGAGGACCGCCGAGTCGACGTGAGCGTCCTCGAGCACGGCGGCGACGTCGTCGACGACCTCCTCGACGGTAATCGCCTCGGGCGGGAGGTCGGCGCCGGAGTCGTCGTGGCGCGACATGCCCACCCCGCGGTGCTCGATCATGATGACGTCGAGGCCGGCCGCGGCGGCGCGCCGCCGGAAGCCC
>NZ_JBYCLG010000293.1:0-3405 GCF_057473785.1 Mycobacterium sp. TH-M103 | reverse complement strand
TCGGTAAGCCGTGTGCGGGAAAACCGCATGCACGGATTGAAAGGGGGATGGGGAAACGGGTCTGCTCTGCGGACACCGCGCCCCTGACTACCAATGAAGGAAAGACTGCACTGGCTCGCGATGCACGGGTTCGTCCGGGGCGTCGCGGCGATCGGGGCCCGGCGGGGCGACTTGCAGGCCCGGCTGATCGCCGATCCGTCGGTGGCCGCGGACCCGGTGGCCTTCTACGACGAACTGCGTGCCTTGGGGCCCTTGGCGAAAGGTCAAGTCAACTATCTGACCACCGATTACTCGCTGGCCCAGGAGTTGCTGCGCTCCGACGACTTCCGCGTGGTCAACATGGGGTCGAATCTGCCGGGGCCGCTGCGGTGGTTGGAGCGCCGCACCCGCGACGACCGGTTGCACCCGCTGCGCGCGCCGTCGTTGCTGGCCGTCGAGCCGCCGGACCACACCCGTTACCGCAAGACGGTGTCGGCGGTGTTCACGGCCAGGGCGGTCGCGGCCCTGCGCGATCGGGTCGAGCAGACCGCCGCCGGACTGCTGGACCAGCTGGAGCGGAGGTCGGGAACCTCCGGGGTGGTCGACGTCGTCGGGCGGTACTGCTCGCAGCTTCCGGTCGCCATCATCAGCGACATCCTGGGTGTGCCCGAGCAGGACCGGCGTCGCGTCCTGGAATTCGGTGAGCTGGCGGCGCCGAGCCTGGACATCGGCTTGCCGTGGCGGCAGTACCGCAGCGTGCAGGACGGCATCGCCGGATTTCACTCCTGGCTCGCCGGCCACCTGCGGCAGCTGCGCCGGGCGCCCAGCGACAACTTGATGAGCCAGCTGATCCAGATGGCCGAAAGTGGTTCTACCGAAATGTATTTGAGTGAACTCGAGCTTCAGGCGATCGCCGGGCTGGTGCTGGCCGCCGGATTCGAGACGACGGTCAACCTGCTGGGCAACGGCATCCGCATGCTGCTGGACGCGCCGCAGCACCTGGACACGCTGCGGCAGCAACCGGAGCTGTGGCCCAACGCCGTCGAGGAGATTCTGCGGCTGGACTCCCCGGTGCAGCTCACCGCGCGGGTGGCGCTCGACGACGTCGAGGTGGCGGGAACGCCGATCCCCCGCGGCGGGCTGGTCGTCGTGTACCTGGCCGCGGCCAACCGCGATCCCGCGGTCTTCACCGACCCGCACCGCTTCGACATCCAGCGGCCCAACGCCGGAAAGCATCTCGCGTTCTCCGGGGGCCGGCACTTCTGCCTGGGCGCCGCCCTGGCGCGCGCCGAGGGCGAGGTCGGGTTGCGGACATTTTTCGAGCGCTTCCCCGAGGTGCGGGCCGCGGGCGCCGGCAGCAGGCGCGACACGCGGGTGCTGCGGGGCTGGTCGACGCTGCCGGTGGCCCTGGGCCCGGCACACTCGATGGCCGGGGTCGACAACTGATCGTTGACACCCGCTCCGCGAGCGGGTGTGATGACGGCTGTGACAATCGAATCCACGAGCACGGTCCGCGACGTCGTCCTCGGGCTATGGCAGGCACTTTCGCGGCGGGACTGGGACGCGGTCAAGACCTTTTTGTCCGACGACTGCCTCTACGTCGACATGCCGGTGCCCGCGCTGGCCGCCCGCGGTCCCGAGGACATCGTGAAGCGGCTGAAGATGGGGCTCGAACCGCTGGCCGGCTACGAGAACCACGACGGCGTGCTGGTGTGCGACGGTTCCGACGTCCTCTACGAGCATTCGGAGACTTGGACTTTCGCGACCAGAGAGCAGGGCGTTCTGCGGTTCGTCACGGTGCACAAGGTCGAGGACGGCAAAATCACGGTCTGGAAAGACTACTGGGACATGAACTCCCTGGTGGCCTTCGCTCCCCCGAACCACTTCGAGAACCTGGCGAATGCGGACACCAGCTGGGTGTTCGACGCGTCGGCACTCGTGTGAGCTGACACCTGCGCGACTCTGGAACGCCCGAGTGCGTCCGGTCGTGCCCCGCCACCGGCGCGGCGAGCGGCGCGGGCGGGGTTTCCTATGAGCCTCACATGAGGTCGCGCATTCCACCGCGCTGACACACCGGCGCCGTCTTACGATCCTTTCCGACCGCCAACGGAAGGAGCACGGAGTGTTGATATTCCGCCATCTCATGGCAGCAGTGGGCGCAGTTGCCGCGATCGCCGGCCTCGGAGTGTCTGCCGCACCCGCGGCCCAGGCCGACCCGCCGTACAAGAATTGCTCGCAGGCGCATGCGGACGGGCGCTACAACATCCCGAGGGGGGATGCGGCCTACGCTCCGAAGCTTGACCGCGACAACGACGGACTTGCGTGCGAACCTTATTGATGGCGGGTCCAGGTCCGGTGGGTGTGCTCTCGGCTCGCAGACGCCGGACGCCACGAACGGTGGCACACTCGGAAGGCACCGAGTTGCCGAGTGTGGGCGACGGCCTGCTTTGTCACCGCGCAGCATCCGGGCGGGCGCAACGATCCCACGCCTGAAGCGGTGCGCAACGCCGCGGTAGCGCCTCCACCCTTGTCGCCGTTGCGAAGAAATACGCTAGTCAGATCCTCGCCGCACAGGGTGTGCGAACAGGAGAAGACGATGACCACCACCAGCGATGACGACGATCAGCCCGCGACGGCCGCAGGGCCATGCGACGATGCGACGGCCGTGCCCGCAGCCGGCCAGGCGGCGCCCGATTTGGCGTGGTCGCAGGAAGATCCCGAGACGGAGCCGCTGAACCGCCCGTGGCGTTCGGTCTGGACTCTGGCCGGTGTCGCCGTGGTGTGTGCGGTGGTGGCCGCGGTCCTGATCGCCGGTCTGGGCTTGGCAGGCGACAGAGGTGCCCGCGAGGAGTCGGCCCGCCCCGGGAAGGCCGAGGCGACCGCACCGCCGTCGCCGGCTGGGTTCGCCGGGCCTTCGTCGTCCCCCGGTTCGCCGTTGCCTTTCGCCCCGGCGGCGCCGGCGCAGTCGGAGGACGCCGCGGCAGCGGCGGCAGAACTCGCCACTCTGGCGATCAAGGGCCGCGCGCCGAAGACCGGATATGACCGCGGCCTGTTCGGCGATGCCTGGACTGACGACGTGACGGTGACCGGCGGGCATAACGGCTGCGACACCCGCGACGACATCCTCGCGCGCGACCTCGCTGACATCGTCCGCAATGGCGACTGCACGGTGATTTCCGGTGTGTTGCACGACCCCTACAGCGGCACCACGGTCGAGTTTCGCCGTGGCCGGGGCACCTCGTCGCTGGTGCCGGTCGACCATGTGGTCGCGTTGTTGGACGCATGGCAGAAGGGTGCGCAGCAGTGGGATGCCGTCAAGCGGCGCAACTTCGGGCGTGTCATTCCATCTGTGTAAGTCCGGGGTGGTCCATCATCGGACCGCCGTTGGGCGGACAGAAGGAGTGTTTTGTGACCAAGACCATGCAG
>NZ_JBYCLG010000292.1:0-8369 GCF_057473785.1 Mycobacterium sp. TH-M103 | reverse complement strand
GTCCCGAAGAAGCCCTCGACTGCGCCTGTGGCCTCTACCTCGGCGACCCCACCGCATGGCAACAACCCCCGACGAATTAACGGGCAAGACCACTTAGCCGCGGAGCAGGCCGGCCAGCCGCGCGGCCAGCGTGTCCCAGCGCCACTGCGCCATCACCCACTCGCGGCCGGCCGCGCCCATGGCCGCGGCGCGATCGCGGTCGGCCAGCAACCTGGCGACGGCCGCGGCGACCTCGTCCACCGAGCGGCCGTCGACCACGAAGCCGGTCTTGTTGTGCTGCACGGCTTCCGGGGCTCCGCCGGACCGACCGGCGATGACCGGCACGCCGGTCGCCGACGCCTCGAGGAATACGATGCCCAGCCCCTCGACGTCCATGCCGGCGCCGCGCGTGCGGCACGGCATCGCGAAGACGTCGGCCAGGGCGTGGTGCGCGGCCAGCTCGGCCGCCGGCACGCCGCCGGTGAACGTCACGTGCTCGGCGACCCCGCAGTCGCGGGCCAGCCTGCGCAGCGCGTCGGAGTGCGGGCCGCCGCCGACGATCACCAGCGCCGCGCCGTCGACGCGCCGACGGACCGAAGGCAGCGCCTTGATCAGCGTGTCCTGGCCCTTGCGGGGCACCAGCCGCGACAGGCACACCACGGTCGGCCGCTCACCGAGCCGGTAGCGGTCGCGCAGCTCGGCGCGGGCGGCCGCGTCGGGCCGGAACCGGTCGGTGTCCACCCCGGGCGGCAGGTACTCCAGCGAGGCGTTCGGCCCGAAGGCCGGGGCGAACCGGGAGCGGGTGTAGCGGCTGACAAACGTCACGACGTCGGTGTCGTCGCCGATGCGGCGCAGCACCGACCGGGCCACCGGGAGCATCGACCAGCCCACCTCGTGGCCGTGGGTGCTGGCCAGCACGCGGGTCGCCCCGGCGCCGCGGGCCCGCGACGCCAGCAGGGCCAGCGGGGCGGCGGCCCCGAACCAGACGGTGTCGATGCCGTGGTCGCCGATCAGCCGGCGCATCCGGGCATCGACCGCCGGCCCCGGCAGCATCAACGTGCCGGGATGGCGCACCACGCGGTAGCCGGTGGCCGCGGCCGCCTCGTCGAAGGCGTCGGCGCCTTTCCATTGCGGCGCGTATACGGTCACGGAGTGCGACCCGGCGCCGGCCAGCCGGCCGACGAACTCGACCAGATACGACTGGATACCGCCCGGCCGCGGCGGAAAGTCGTTGGTCACCAGCAGGACCCGGCTCACAGTGCGACAGGCTAGCGTGCCGGTCGCCCAGGCCTGCGCGCTACTGCGCCAGCCACCGCCGCCAGCGGCCGAGTAGCTGCGCCGGCTCGGTGCCCAGAACGTCGCGGACGGCGGTCGGCAGGTCGGTGTGTCCCACGCCGCAGGCGGCCACGTAGAACGCGCGCAGCGTCGCCGTCCCGTAGCTGTCGGCGACGAACCGGGCGAACCACCACGCACGGTCGTAGGCCGACGAGCGCTGCGGCCCCGGCGCGTCCAAGTCGGCGTCCGAGGGCAGCGCCGCCGTCCCGGCCGCGGCGCCGGCGGGCACCGGGGTGATCGGCCGGGCAACGAAGTCGGCGACGCCCTCGGTCAGCCACCGCGGCGCGTCCAGGGCGGTGTCGGGACGGGCGGCGTAATGAAAGAGCTCGTGCGCCAACACGATCCGCAGTGCGGGTTCGCTCATACCGGCAGCGCCCGGGGCGAACACGATCCGCTCGCCGAGCGCCACCCGGCGGGCCGCGTCGACGCGGTCCGCGACCGTCACCGCGGCGATGTCGGCCCACTGCGCCGCCGGTCCCCCGCCGGCGGCGGCGCGGAACTGTGCGTCGGAGCCGGCGGCCACCACCTCGACGTCGGGCGGCCACTCCGCGCCCCAGAACGCCTCCACCCGCCGCACCGCGGCGCCGACGTCCGACGCGACCCGCGACAGCAGGCGCTTGTCGGGGCCGAGCAGCCGGACGGTTCGGTCACCGACGACCACAGCCGCCGCTGCGGCCACCGGGTGGTCGGTGGGGCGCACCGGCGTGTCGGGATGCGGACGAAGCGGCAGGGCTGAGGCCACGACCGCCTCGGCGACGAATACCCACGCCAGCAGTGTCGAAAGGCGCCGACGCCGCGGGGCATCGGGGTGCGCCGCGGGGCGCCTAGTAGCGGCGGGCGTCGTGGATCGGGCCCGCGGCATTCATCGGCACCACGCGCACAGGCTGGCCGTAGGTGGAGGAATGGATCACCATGCCGTCGCCGACGTAGATGCCGCTGTGTGACGCGTCGTTATAAAAGGTGATGACGTCGCCGGGTTGCAGGTCCGACACCGCCACCGGCTGACCGCCCTGGGCCTGCGCCTGGCTGGAGTGCGGCAGCGAGATGCCGGCCTGCTGGAAGGCCCACATCACCAGCCCGGAACAGTCGAACCCGCCGGGGCCGGCGCCGCCCCACACATACGGCGAACCGACCTGCGTCAGCGCCGCCTGCACCACGTTGGCACGGTCACCGCCACCGCCACCGCCGGGAGCCGGGGCAGCCCAGCCAAAGGGCGCCGGAGGCCCACCGGGCCTCTGGCCGTCACCAGGGGGGGTGCCCGGCGGCGCCGCGTCCGGCGCGGGGGCGCCCGGCGCGGGCGCGCCTTCCGGGACCGGCCCGGGGTTTGCCAGCGCGGTGCGCTGATCGGCCGTCAGGGCGAGGTACTGCGACTTGACGACGGCGATCTGCACCTGCAGCTGACTCTGCTTGGACTGCAGGCCGGCCCGGACCGCGGCGGCCTGTTCGGCCGCGCTCTTCGCCTGGGCCTCGGACTTGGCCGACTCCCGCTCCGCGTTGGCGGCCTGCTGGCCGGCGAAGCGGTAACTGGCCATCTGGTTGGTCATCTGGGTAGCCATGATCCGCTGCATGCCCAGCTTGTCGATCAGTCCCTGCGGCGATCCCGCGGTCAGCATGGCTTCCATGCCGTCGACGCGGCCACCCATGTACGTCGCGGCAGCCAGCTTGTCGACCGCGTGCTGGAATCCGGCCAGGCGGGCCTTCGCCGCGTCGGCGGCGGCCTGGTCGTCCGCGTGCTTGCGCTCCGCCTCGCGCTGGGCCGCCAGCTTGTCGTTCAGGTCGAGCTGGGCACTGTGCATCGCCTCGGTGGTCTGCTCGGCCCGCCGCGACAGCTCGGTGAGTTTGGCCAGCGCGTCCTGGGCAGGGTCGGCGGCCACATTTGCTGCGAAAACGCCGGAAAACACGATGAAGCCCGCTAACGTACCCACCAGACAACGTGTTAGACCCCGCGCAATCGGGTACCCGACGTCAAAGCTCAAGATTGTGCATCCTCGAACGGCCTTCGGCGACCGACGGCCGCCGAGCTGGTTTAGGTCTCAAACAGGTTACGAAACGATAAAGGCGTTTGTCCAAAGTCATCAATTAAGAAATTAGAAAGATTTCTGTCATTTCTCTGTGAGTGACGGCGGGTTGGCCGCGCCCCGAAGTGTATGCGGCGCAGGGCGGTTAAGCCACACCGGCCCCGCGGGCGCGTCGGATCGGCACCAGGCGCAGCCGTGGCGCCAGCCCCGCGTCGGCGAGAACCTCCAGGGCGGCGCGCTCGTCCTGCAGCAGGGTCTCGGGCACCCCGAGCAGCACGCTCACCACGCAATCGCGGCAACCGGGCCCGCGGACCGCGCAGTCGTCGCAGTCGATCACCACCGGTTCGGACGTTTCGGTCCCCGCCCCGCCTGGGCTGTCGGGTCCGCTGATTCGTGTCATCGGGTCGATCCTCTCGGTCTGGTTGTCGACGATCCCCGTGTCCGGGCTAGCCCGCACGCTAACCGCGGGCACCGACATCGCCCCGCCGCCGCCCCCGACCGGCCCGCGGCGTGGCGAGCCGCCGGTGTCGGTGGTCCTGCCTAACGTGGCAAGCCATGGGTGCAGGTGGCGCGGCTCAACTGAGTTTCGCCGACGTGGGGACGCCGTGCACGGCCGACGAAATGCCTTTGCGCGAAACGACTTTCGTCGTGGTGGACCTCGAAACCACCGGAGGTCGCAGCCGCGGCACGGACACGGCGCCGCCCGACGCGATCACCGAGATCGGGGCGGTCAAGGTCCGCGGCGGCGTTGTGCTCGGCGAGTTCGCCACGCTGGTCGACCCGCAGCGCAGCATCCCGCCGCAGATCGTCCAGCTCACCGGCATCACCACGGCGATGGTGGGCGACGCCCCGACCATCGATGCCGTCCTGCCGATGTTCCTCGAGTTTGCCGGGAGCGCGGTGCTCGTCGCCCACAACGCTGGGTTCGACATCGGGTTCCTGCGCGCGGCGGCCGAGCGCTGCCACATCGCCTGGCCCCGGCCGCAGGTGCTGTGCACCGTTCGGCTGGCCCGCCGGGTGCTCGGTCGCGAGGAGGCGCCCAGCGTGCGGTTGGGCGCCCTGGCGCAGCTGTTCGCCGTCGCGGCCCAGCCCACCCACCGCGCCCTCGACGACGCCCGCGCCACCGTCGAGGTGCTGCACGCGCTGATCGAGCGGGTGGGCAACCAGGGCGTGCACACCTACGCCGACCTGCGCTCCTATCTGCCCGACGTGACGCCCGCGCAGCGCAGCAAGCGGGTCCTCGCGGATCACCTGCCGCGCCGGCCTGGGGTCTACCTGTTCCGCGGGCCGGCGGCCGAGGTGCTCTATGTCGGCACCGCGGTCGACCTGCGCCGCCGGGTGCGCCAGTACTTCACCGGCGCCGACCCCCGCGGCCGGATGAAGGAGATGGTCTCCCTGGCCACCACGGTCGAGCACGTCGAGTGCGCGCACGCGCTCGAGGCCGGCGTGCGGGAACTGCGCATGCTGGCCGCCCACGCGCCGCCGTACAACCGCCGGTCGAGGTTCCCGCAGCGCTGGTGGTGGCTGGCCCTGACCGACGAGGCGTTCCCCCGGCTGGCGGTGGTTCGCGCCCCCCGACACGACCGCGCCGTCGGGCCGTTTCGCTCCCGATCCGACGCCGCCGACACCGGTGACCTGCTCGCCCGCTTCACGGGCCTGCGAACTTGCACCACCCGGCTGGGGCGCTCCGCGTTGCACGGGCCCGCGTGCCCCGAGGCCGAGGTGTCGCCGTGCCCGGCCGCGCGCGACGTCACGGCCGCCCGGTACGCGGCGGCGGTGGCGCGCGTGACGGCCCTGATCGACGGCCAGGACAACGCCGCCCTGGCCGCGGCGGTCGACCAGGTCACCACGCTGGCCGGGCGCCGCCACTACGAGAGCGCGGCGCGCCTGCGCGACCGCACCGCCACCGCCGTCGAAACCCTGTGGCGCGGCCAGCGGCTGCGTGCCCTGGCCGCGCTGCCGGAGCTGATCGCGGCGGCGCCCGACGGCGAGGGCGGATATCACCTCGTGGTCATCCGCCACGGCCAGCTCGCCGCCGCCGGCAGCGCCCGGCGCGGGGTGCCGCCGATGCCCGTGGTCGACGCCATTTGCGCTGCCGCCCAAACGATCCTGCCGGCCCCGGCCCCGCTGGGCGGCGCGCTCGTCGAGGAGACCGCCCTGATCGCGCGCTGGCTGGCCGGCGCCGGGGCGCGCATCGTGCGGGTCGGCGACCCCGAGGCCGACGGCTGGGCGTCCCCGCTGCGGTCGGCCGGCGCCTGGGCGGCGTGGGCGGCCTCGGCGCGCTCCGCCCGGCTGGCCTGCAAGCAAGCGGGCGCCGCCGACTCAGAGTTCGCGACCGAACCGCACCCATCGCGCGAGCAGCTGTTCGGCCGCGCCCGAGTCGATGGCGGCGGCGGCCCGCCGCAGCCCGTCCTCCCACGCCGGCAGCCATTCGGCGCGGCTGGATAGCCCGGCGTGCGCGACGATCGCCCCGGCGGCGTTGAGCACGACCGCGTCGCGCACCGGCCCCCCGGCGCCGGCCAGCACCGCGCGCACCTCCGCGGCGTTGGCCCGGGCGTCGCCGCCCAGCAATTCGTCGAGCTCGGCGCGGGCGAACCCGAAACCGGCCGGGTCGAACGTCAGCTTGTCCACCGTCCCGGCCTGCACCCGCCAGATCGTGCTGGTGGTCGTCGTGGTCAGCTCGTCGAGCCCGTCGTCGCCGTGCACCACCAGCACGCTGCACCGGCGCGCGGCGAACACCCCCGCCATCACCTCGGCGAGATCGGCGAACGCGCAGCCGATCAGGCCGGCCCGGGGTGACGCCGGATTCGTCAGCGGCCCGAGGAGGTTGAAGACGGTCGGCACACCGATCTCGCGCCGCACGGCCGAGGCGTGCCGGTACGACGGGTGAAACACCGGGGCGAAGCAGAACCCGATCCCGACGTCGGTGAGGCAGCGCGCCACCTGGTCTGGTTCGAGGTCGATGCGCACCCCGAGCGCCTCGAGGGTGTCGGCGCCCCCGGACAGCGACGACGACGCCCGGTTGCCGTGCTTGACTACCGGCACGCCGGCGGCCGCGACCACGATCGCGGCCATGGTGGACAGGTTGACGGTGCTGACCCCGTCGCCGCCGGTGCCCACGATGTCGAGGGCACCGGCGGGAACGACGCCCTCGGGCATCGGGCGCGCGTGACTCAGCATCGCCTCGGCCAGCTCGCCGACTTCCGCCGCGGTGGGCACCTTCATCGTCATCGCCACGGCGAACGCCGCGATCTGGGCGGGCGTCGCGGCGCCGGCCATGATCTGGTCCATGGCCCAGGCCGCCTGGCCCCGCGCCAGCGCGTGCCCGCCCGTCAACCGGGCCAGCACCTGCCGCCACGACGCCGCCGGCCCGGCGGCGGGCGTCTCGGGTGGCACGGGCACGCGCCGATGGTCCCACGCTCGGCGGCCGCGCCCCACGACACCCCCGACAGGCCCCCCGAGAAGTGCCGAACCGCAGCGGACGCGACGCGCGGCACCCCGAATTGCCGCCCCGGGTGGAGTTCGACAACTACAAAGCGTCATACTTGCGGATGTGACCAGCGCTGCCGGGACCTCAGGTACTGCCATCACCTCGCGGATTCATTCGCTGAACCGACCGAACATGGTCAGTGTCGGCACCATAGTGTGGCTTTCCAGTGAGCTGATGTTCTTTGCTGGCCTGTTCGCGATGTACTTCACAGCGCGCTCGCAGGCCGGCGGGAAGTGGCCGCCGCCGCCGACCGAGCTGAATCTGTACCAGGCCGTCCCGGTGACGCTGGTGCTGATCGCCTCGTCGTTCACCTGCCAGATGGGGGTGTTCGCGGCCGAACGCGGCGACGTCTTCGGCCTGCGCCGCTGGTACGTGATCACGTTCTTGATGGGGCTGTTCTTCGTCCTCGGCCAGGGCTACGAGTACTACCACCTGATTACCCACGGCACGACCATCCCCGGCAGCGCCTACGGCACCGTCTTCTATCTGTGCACCGGCTTCCACGGGTTGCACGTCACGGGCGGTCTGATCGCCTTCATCTTTCTGCTGGCCCGCACGACGATGAGCAAGTTCACGCCCGCGCAGGCGACGGCGAGCATCGTCGTCTCCTACTACTGGCATTTCGTCGACATCGTGTGGATCGCGCTGTTCACCGTCATCTATTTCATTCGATGAGCCGGCTCGGGACGAAGAGGAGTGAGCGGTTGAAGAATCTGCGGGTCACCCGGTCCGGTGGCCGCAAGCCACGTAACCAGCGCAGTGATCGCGCGCGGCGGCGGCTGCGCCGGCGCCTGTCGGGCGGCCTGCTGCTGCTGATAGCGCTGACGATCGCCGGCGGGCTGGCCGCCGTACTGACGCCCACGCCACAGGTGGCCGTCGCCGACGAATCGTCCTCGGCGCTGCTGCGCACCGGCAAGCAGCTGTTCGACACCTCCTGTGTGTCCTGCCACGGTGCGAACCTGCAGGGTGTGAACCAGCACGGGCCCAGCCTGATCGGGGTCGGCGAGGAGGCCGTGTACTTCCAGGTATCCACCGGCCGCATGCCCGCCATGCGGGGCGAGGCCCAGGCGCCGCGCAAGGAGCCGATCTTCGACGAGTCGCAGATCGAGGCGATCGGCGCCTTCGTGCAGGCCAACGGCGGCGGCCCGACCGTGGTCCGCAACCCCGACGGCAGCCTGGCGATGCAGTCGCTGCGCGGTAACGACGTCGGCCGCGGCGGCGACCTGTTCCGGCTCAACTGCTCCTCGTGCCACAACTTCACCGGCAAGGGCGGGGCGCTGTCGTCGGGCAAGTACGCACCCGACCTGGGCGACGCCAACGAACAGCAGATCCTAGCCGCGATGCGCACCGGTCCGCAGAACATGCCCAAGTTCTCCGACCGTCAGCTGTCCTTCGACAACAAGAAGGACATCATCGCGTACGTGAAGTCGGTCTCCGAGGAGCGCCAGCCGGGCGGCTACGGCCTCGGCGGCTTCGGACCCGCACCCGAGGGCATGGCGATGTGGATCATCGGGATGGTCGCCGCCATCGGGCTGGCACTGTGGATT
>NZ_JBYCLG010000291.1:0-7138 GCF_057473785.1 Mycobacterium sp. TH-M103 | reverse complement strand
GGTGTTGATCCAGGCGTTGATCGCGGTGTCGAAAAGCTGGTAGTAGACCGCGTTGTTGAGGTGGCCGAACATGTCGTTGTCGGCCCACCGGGTGCCGACCGGCCACAGCACCGGGAAGTCGTCGCTGGTGAGCGCCTCCGGTGCGGGCGGGATAGCCATGGCTGTATTCCAGCACGCCTACCTCGGGTGCGGGGGCGCGA
The DNA here is from genome assembly GCF_057473785.1 of Mycobacterium sp. TH-M103. Classification (NCBI taxonomy): domain Bacteria; kingdom Bacillati; phylum Actinomycetota; class Actinomycetes; order Mycobacteriales; family Mycobacteriaceae; genus Mycobacterium; species Mycobacterium sp. TH-M103. The sequence goes on along the minus strand of NZ_JBYCLG010000291.1, from coordinate 6,938 downwards.
CCGGTTCGGCCTGCGACTCGTCGAGTCGGTGGGCGTCGATGTAGTCCCACACGATCCGGTAGCCGAGGCCAGGCGCCGACGGCACGTCGACGTATCCGTCGGGCCCGAGCGGGTCGCAGTAGTAGCCCTCAGCCCCGTCGTCGGTACGCACCGTGGTCACGGTCTGGACCACGCGGTAGTCGGTCAGCAACTGGCCGAACGCGATTCGGTCGACGAACGTCTCGAACGGCACCACGTCCACGCCGGTGATCTTCATGACCGCCGATTGTTGCGCCGGCCGTCCCGCCCGGGTAAGGCTTGGGCCCTACCCGGGTGTCAGGCCGGGCCCGGGGCGCCGTGCAGCGCGGTGGACAAGGAGTGGCCCTGCAGCGCGAACAGCAGCTCGGACACCACCCAGTCGGGCAGCAGCGAGTCGAAGCCGTGGCAGGTCCGCGGGAACACGTGCAACTCGGCCGAGACCCCGGCGCGCAGCAACGCCAGCGCGTAGTCGACGGCCTCGTCGCGGAACGGGTCGATCTCGGCGCAGGTGATCAGCGCCGGCGCCAGACCGCCGAACCGGCCGCGGCGGGCGGGCACGGCGTCCGCCGATCCGGGGGCCGGGCCCAGATAGTGGCGCCACATCAGATCGGCGGCCTCGCTGTCGAAGGCCGGGCTGGTGGTGAACTCGGCTTTGGAGGCCGTCGGCCTGTCGTCCAGCACGGGCTGGTGCAGCAGCTGGAACGCGACCGCCGGCAGCGACCCGTCGGCCGCGCCGTGCGCAAGGCAGGCGGCCAGGGTGGCCCCGGCGCTGCTGCCGGCGACCGCCAGCCGCGCCGGGTCGACACCGAGTTCGAATGCCTCGCGGGCCACCCAGCGCAGCACCGCGGTCGCGTCGTCGAGCGCGGCCGGATAGGGGTGCTCGGGGGCCAGCCGGTAGTCCACCGACACCACCGTGCAGCTGGCGCGCCGGGCGAGCTCCAGGCACTGGCGGTGGTCGGTGTCCAGGTTCCCCAGCGCGAACCCGCCGGCGTGGCAGTAGACGACCGCCGGCGCCGGCGCCGGGCCGCCGCGGTAGATCCGCACCGGCACCGGCCCGGTTTCCGCCGGCACCTCGACGTCGACGACGTCGACGTCCCGCGCGTCCGTCAGCTCGGCCGCCAACAGGCGCCGCTGATTGAACGGCTCACGGATGAGTTCGATTGCGGCGGCGGAGAAATCGGTACGCGTGGTGGCGACGGCGCGCAGCGCGGGGTCGAGCCGGTCGGCGCCGTCGAGCTCACTCATGGGCCGACCAGCCGAAGTCGCCGGGTTGGAGTCTGCGGGTCATTCCCCAGAAGCTACGCGCCGGCACCGGCGATGCCCACCGACAGGCCCGGCTCAGCGGATCTGCAGGCATTGGCCGCCGTCGACGACGAGCTCCGAGCCGGTGATGAACACGGCCGCGTCGGAGACCAGAAACGCGACGGCATCGGCGATTTCGGTAGGGCGGCCGATCCGGCCGAACATCGCCGTCGCGGCCAGCCGCGTCTGGGTGGCCCCGTCGAGCATCGGTGTCGAGATCGGCCCGGGGAACACGGCGTTGACCCGGATGCCGGCCGGGCCCAGCTCGGCCGCGGCGGTCTGGGTCAGCCCCCGCAACGCCCACTTGGCCGAACCATAGGCGGCGTGCTGCGGGAACGGGCGGATCGCGCCCGTGCTGCAGATGTTGACGACGGACGGTTGCGGCGCGGCGCGCAGCCGCGGCAGGGCGGCACGGATTCCCAGGAATGCCCCCAGACAGTTGACGCGCCAGGAGTTTTCGAACCCCTCGGGGGTTTCCTCGTCGAGCGCGGCCCGGTGCAGCACGCCGGCGTTGTTGACCAGCGCGCTCAGCGCGCCGAAGCGTTCGGCGACGCGGTCGACGGCGGCCCGCCACTGTTCCGCTGAGGTGACGTCGAGTTCGAGCGCGAGCACCGCGTCGTCGCCCAGCCCGTCCACGGCGGCGACCAGTTCGTCGATGCGCCGGTCGCAGGCGGCCACCGAAAACCCCTCGGCGCGCAGCCGTTGGGCGATGGCCCAGCCCTGCCCGCCGGCGGCGCCGGTCACCAGGGCGACCGGGTGGTTGGTGTCGTCGGTCACCGTTCCCGAGCCTCCCGGAGATATTCCGCCGCGCCCCTGCGCAGCGCCTGCGATTCGGCGGCCAGCGTGATCATCTGGAAGCCCAGTGTTGCCATGGCGCGCCCGGCCTTGCCGTCCCCGGCGTGGATGCCGGTGACCAGGCCCGCGTCCGCGGCCGCGCGGTGCGTGCGCACGATCGCGTCGAGCACCTCCGGATGCCGGGTCGCCCCGACCGGGTCGGCCCCCAGCGAGATCGCCAGATCGGCCGGGCCGACGTAGATTCCGGTGAGTCCGTCGACGGCGCAGATCCGGTCGAGGTCGGACAGCGCCGCGGCGGTCTCGATCATCGCGAACACGCTCACCCGCGACTCGTGGGCGCGCGGGTCCAGGCCCAGGCCGGCGCGCAGCGGGCCGAAGCTGCGCACGCCGGCCGGTGGATAGCGGGTTGCGGCCACGGCCGCGGCGGCCTGCTCGGCCGACTCGATCATCGCGATGACGACGGCGTCGGCGCCGGCGTCGAGCACCCGCCCGATCGGTGCGGCGCCGGCGTCGGGCAGCCGGACCACCGTGCCGATCGGCACGTGTTCGACGTGCCGCAGCGCGCCGGCGATGTCGGCGTCGTCGAGGTAGCCGTGTTGTGCGTCGAATCCGACGTAATCGTAACCGGCGCGGGAGAATTCGACCGGGCCGAGCCACGTCGGGCCGGTGAGCCAGCCGCCCCAGACCGGGCCGCCGCGGCTCAGCGCCCGGTGCAGGTTGCTGTCCGGCGTGGTCATTCCGCGATCGCGATCTTGACGCGCGCCGGGTCGGGACGGCAGGCCAGGTCGAACGCGGCCTGGACGTCGTCGACGCCGAAGGTGTGGGTGAGGTAGGCGCCCAGCAGTCCGGGGTGATCGGCGGCGAACTTGCCGGCCGTGTCCAGCATCCGCCGCCGGTCCAGTGTCACACCGGATTTCAGCGTTAGGTTGTTGCGCAGCATGGTGCGCATGCTGATCGGGTAGGCGTCGTCGTCGGCGACGCCGAAGTAGAACACCGTGCCGCCCGGCGCCGCGGCGGCGATGGCGTGGTTCAGGGTGGCCACCTGGTGTCCGACGGCCTCGATCACCACGTCGGCGCGGTCGCCGGCGGCCAGCTGCCCGGCCCACCGGTCGCTGGTGGCGCGCACCGCGTCGTCGACCCCGAATTCCTTTGCGACGCCGCGTCGGTCCACCGGGTCGACACCGGTGACGCGGCGCGCCCCGGCGACGTTGGCGACGTAGGAGAACAGCAGCCCGATCGAGCCCTGGCCGATGACGGCGACGTGGCGGCCGGCCAGGTCCGGCAGTTGTTCGCAGGCGTAGAGCACGCAGGCCAGTGGTTGCAGCCCGACGGCCTGCGCGGGGGTCAGCGAAGGGTCGTAGGGCGCCAGGCCGTCGCCGTCGCTGATCACGCGCTCCATCATGCCGTCGAACCCAGAGGCCCAGCCCACCACGCGGTCACCGGCCCGGTGGTCGCGGTGGCGGCTGGCGATCACCTCGCCGGCGACCTCGTGGATCGGGAAGCCGTCCTTCTCCGCTGCGCCCGGGCCGTCGTCGCCGGGAATCCGGCCCCGCACCCCGCGGAACGCCGGCAGGTCGCTGCCGCAGACCCCGGCGGCCAGAAACCGCAGCAGCACTTCGCCTTCCGCCAGTTCTTCGGGCCTTTTGTCGGGGATCGACGCCCGCTCGAAGGCGTAGGGGGCCACGATCCGGTAGGACCACACGTCAGACCTCCACCGGGATCTTGTTCCATCCCCATTGGAAGCTGGACGGCAGCCGGGTGGCGCCTTCGTCCCGGATCGCGTAGTTGGGCACCCGGCGCAGCCATTCGGTCAGCAGCACGTCGATTTCCAGCCTGGCCAGGTGGTAGCCGACGCAGAAGTGCTGTCCGCGGCCGAAGGCCAGGGAGCGCTTGACGGGACGGTCCCAGACGAACTCGTCGGGGTCGGGGTACTCCCGTTCGTCGCGGGCGGCCGAGGCCAGCAGGGTGATGACGCGCTGGCCCGGCTCGAGCGTGTGGCCGTGCAGGCCGAAGGGTTTGCGCACCGTGCGCGCGAACCACTGTGCTGGCGCGCAGAACCGGATCATCTCCTCGCGCACGAGCGGGACGTTGGTGGCCGGATCGGCGCGTACGGCGGCCAGTTGGTCGGGCCGCCGGCGCAGCTCCCACAGTCCGTGGGCGACGATCTTGGGCACCGTTTCGGTCCCGCCGATGAAGATGCACAGCATCTGGGTCGCGACCTCGACGTCGGACAGGGCGCTGCCGTCGGGCAGCCGGTAGCCCAGCAGGCCGTCGACGACGGGCAGCGCGCCCGTCGAGCGGCCGGCCCGGCGGGCCTCGACGACCGGCACCAGGAACTCCAGGTAGTTGGGCCGCGCCTCGGCGGTGTCCACCCCGACACCGGGCTCGGCCAGGCTGCCCGCGTTGACCGCGGCCAGCACCCGCGGCGCGAGATCGGTCGGGATGCCGAGTAAGTCGCATACCATCGACGCCGCGACGATGCCGCCGTAGTCCTGGGTCAGGTCGAACGAGCCCTGCGGCAGCAGCTGGTCGAGCCGTTCACCGGCCAGCGCGCGGATCCGATCCGCCAGCTCGGCGACGGGCCTGGGGCGCAACGGCGCTGAGTGCGCGCGGCGGATCTCGCCGTACAGGCCGGCGTCGAAGACTGCGTGAAACGGCAACGGGTGCAACGGCGGATCGGCGACCGGCCCGCTGTTGTGCTCGGCCAGCACCGACGCCGCGGGCAGCGTGCCCTCCGAGGCGACGAAGGTGCCGTCGTTGACCTCCAGCACCCGCCAGATGTCCTCGAAGCGGGACAGAGCGTAGGTGTCCCACTGCGGCATGTAGTACACCGGGTACTCGTCGCGCAGGATCCGGTAGTACGGCAACGGGTTTGCCATCACCTCTGCGTCGAAGGGGTCGTAGGCGAAGGCGGGCCGTCGCATCACTGCAGCGGCGAGGGCGGTAAGGCCTGCAGGATCGAGTCCTCCCAGCCGTCGCGCAGCGCGGGCGCCAGGCTCATCCAGGTGACGATCTCGGCCGGTGGGCTCTCCTTCCAGGAGGGGTAGTGATTGGCGAAGCACTCCCAGCCTCCCTCCAGCGCCCAGTAGTGGATCACCTCGTTGTAGCGGAAGGTGGTGGTGAACGAGCCCAGCCAGCGCTTGCCGGTGCGCTCCGACCACGGCACGTAGAGCCGTTCCAGCTCGCGGATGTAGTCGTCCTGCCGTCCCGGTTTGGTCTGCATGATCTCCTGAATCACCAGCGGCGCAGTGAATCCGACGTCGCGCAGCTGGGCCAGCGTCTTGTTGCTGGGGCCCGGGTACATGATCCGGCCCTCGCCCGAGGCCCCGGTGTCGGCCAGGAACGCCGACCACTTGGCCGCCGCGGCCTCGTGGCTGCCGCCGCGCTCCTGGGCGGCCCCGATCCGGGAGTAGTCGGCGAACCCGTCGATCTCCCAGATGATCGTCACCTGCGGCCAGTGGCCGTTGTAGGGGGTGGCTTCCCAGAGCGCGAACAGCCGGGCCCCCAGCTCCTGCATCATCGGCTGGTAGGTGTCGGTGAACACCTCGGTGAAACCGTCGCCGCGCGCGGAGCCCAGGGCGATGGTCTCGTGCAGGTAGAGCAGCGTGTGGCCGTAGTACTTCTTCATCGCTCGGGCCGGACCAGCAGGGGTTCGGTGGGACCGACCGCCTCACAGGGGATTCCGGCGGCCAGCAGGGCGTGGCCCTTGAACGTGCGGGCCGCCGCGCTGAGCACGTGCGGCACCCGGTTCATCGCCCGGTCCACGTTCAGCGGCCACCCGTCGCCCCACAGCGCGACCTCGGTCAGCCGGCCGTCCAGGGACGCCAGCACCCGGTCCCGCACGCGCGGGTCGGCGCGGAACGCCGCGGCGCTGACGGCCAGGCCCTGATCGGCGATCTCGGTCTCGTACCACCCGGAGCGGCAATCCGACACGCGGGCGCCGAGGATCCGCAGGGCGCGGGTGTCGCAGGCGTCCGGCAGCCGCACGGTCACCTCCCATCCGGCCATCACGCGGTCGTAGAGCCAGCCCCCGGCCGATTGGACGATGTCGGCGGCGCCGGCCGCGACGACGTCGAGCCGGTAGCGCAGTGAGGCCGCGGTCCGCGCGGCGGTGACCCGGCCGCTCGCGCGGACGTCGAGCGTTGAAGTGACCATCAATCCATTCCTCACCGCCGCACGCCGGCGCTTGCGTTGGGACGCGACTCACCCGACAGCGTGACATTTTGGCGAAAATTTGTAAAGGTTCGCCGGGTGGGTCACGACCCGCGGCGCGCCTCGAGTTCGGCGAGGATCTCCTCGGTGTGCTGGCCCAGTTGCGGTGCGCCAGAACGCGGTGCCCACGGCGTGCCGTGGAAGTCCGCCGGCGTGGCCACCATCGCCACGCCGGCTGCGCCGTCGGGCACGTCGACGATGCCGCCGGCGGCGTGGAACTGCTCGTCGGCGACGACGTCCTCGAGCGTGTTGACCGGTGACCAAAAGAAGTCCGGTTCGGTGGCGAAGGCCTGCGCCCATTCGTCGAGCGGGCGGGTCGCGAAGATCTCGTCGAGCGCGGCGATCAGCGGCACCGCGTTGTGGGCGCGGGCGCGGGCGTCGCCGAATCGTGGGTCGGTCAACCACTCCGGGCGGCCCACGGCGCGGCACAGCGCGGGCCAGTGCCGGTCGGCCTCGAGTCCGACGATCCAGAACCGTCGCCCGTCGGCGGCGGTGTAGTTGTTCATGCACGGGTTGCCCATCGATTCGCGCTGCCCGATGGCGATCTGCTGGCCGGTCAGCAGGTAGGTGTTCAGGTCGAAGCTCACGGTGTAGGCGCCCTGCCGGTACAG
>NZ_JBYCLG010000290.1:0-2174 GCF_057473785.1 Mycobacterium sp. TH-M103 | reverse complement strand
CGGGGTGCGGCTGGACTCCGGCGTGGAGACCGGCTCGGTGATCGGCGGGCAGTTCGACTCGATGCTGGCCAAGCTGATCGTGTACGGCGCCAGCCGTACCGAGGCCCTCGAGCGGGCCCGGCGCGCGTTGGACGAGTTCCACGTCGAGGGCCTGGCCACCGTGATCCCGTTCCACCGCGCCGTCGTGTCCGACCCGGCGTTCATCGGTGACGACGAGGGCTTCTCCGTGCACACCCGCTGGATCGAGACCGAGTGGAACAACACCGTCGAACCCTTCACCGGCGGCGAGCCCCTCGATGACGAGGACACCCGGCCGCGGCAGAAGGTGGTCGTCGAGGTCGACGGCCGCCGCCTGGAGGTGTCGCTGCCCGGCGACCTGGCCTTGTCCGGCGGTGCCGCCGACCCGGCCGGCGTCGTCCGCAAGAAGCCCAAGCCGCGCAAGCGCGGGGCGCACGCGGGCGCGACGGCCTCCGGTGACGCGGTGACCGCTCCGATGCAGGGCACCGTGGTCAAGGTCGCGGTCGAGGAGGGACAGGAGGTCGCCACCGGCGACCTGGTGGTCGTCCTCGAGGCGATGAAGATGGAGAACCCGGTCACCGCGCACAAGGACGGCGTCATCACCGGGCTCGCCGTCGAGGCCGGTGCGGCCATCACCCAGGGCACGGTGCTCGCCGAGATCAAGTGATCCGCCGGCTCCCCGCAACCGTTGTCGGCCCACCCCGGCACGGGTAGGGTGCAATCAGGTTGAGTTCACAGCCGCCGGATCACGTCGGGAACGTGGGGGCGCATGAACTTCCCGGCTTCGCCTGACGTCATCCACAGCACACCCTCCTCTAGTGATGGAGTCCGGCTATGTCTGTGGCCCAATCTTGGCAACAAAGTCGTACCGCGCAGTTCGGCGCGTGCCGCCTACCCGGCGGCACCGTGATCACGGTGGACGGTGAACTCGACGCGGCCAACGCCGACGAGCTCGCCGCCTACGTCCAACGCAGCGCTCGTCGCTGCAAGCGCGTGACCCTGGACCTGCGCGGCCTGAAATTCATTGGTACGGCTGGCTTCTCGGCGCTGCACCGGATCAACGTGATGTGCTCGGGCGCCCGCACGAACTGGGCCATGGTGCCCAGCCCCGCGGTGGCCCTGCTGCTGCGCGTCTGCGACCCCGACGGCACCCTGCCGGTGACGACGCCGCAGGAGGAACCGCTGCTGCGGCCCGGCGGCCAGCCGGGAGCCGGGGAGCCGCGCCCGCTACTCCAGCTGGTCCCGCAGCCGCGCTAGCGACTTGGCCAGCAGCCGGGACACGTGCATCTGCGAGATCCCGACCCGCTCGGCGATCTGCGTCTGCGTCATCGATTCGAAGAACCTGAGCACCAACACCATTCGCTCACGCTCGGGCAGCGCCTCGAGCAGCGGGCGCAGCGCCTCGCGGTCCTCGATGCGGTCCAGGCCGGAGTCCACGTCGCCCAGGGTGTCGGCGATGGCACGGGCCTCGTCGTCCTCGCTGCCGCCACCGCTGTCTATGGACAAGGTGTTGTAGGAGCTGCCCGCCACCAGGCCCTCGACGACCTCCTCGCGCTCCATGCCGAGTTCTTCGGCGAGCTCGGTGGCGGTGGGTGCCCGGCCGAGCCGCTGGGAGAGCTCCGCGGTGGCGCTGCCGAGCCGCAGGTGCAGTTCCTTGAGCCGCCGCGGGACCTTCACCGACCAGCTGTTGTCGCGGAAGTGGCGCCGCACCTCCCCCATGATCGTGGGGACGGCGAACGAGACGAAATCCGAACCGGTGTCGACGTCGAACCGGACCACCGCGTTGACCAGACCCACCCGCGCCACCTGGACCAGGTCGTCGCGCGGCTCGCCCCGGCCCTCGAACCGCCGGGCGATGTGGTCGGCCAGCGGCAGGCAGCGCTCCACGATCTTGTCCCGGTGGCGCTGGAAATCCGCCGAGTCGGCGGCGAAGGTCGCCAACTCGCGGAACATGTCCGGCACATCGGCGTATTCGTTGGGGCGCGAAGCCGAACCGCCGGCATTTCGCGCCGTCACCTGCTGGAGGCCGCCCGCCGGGCCGTCAGTGTGATTCCGAAGACACTGCCGGATTCATCGGGTGCGCGGCCGTCGTGGAAGGTCTTGACGTCGTCGGCCAACGACGTCAGCACGTGCCAGCTGAAGCTGCCGGGCGCCAC
>NZ_JBYCLG010000289.1:0-12280 GCF_057473785.1 Mycobacterium sp. TH-M103 | reverse complement strand
TCAACGGATTGTCGCCGGTGATCATCACCGTGCGGATGCCCATGCGGCGCATCTCGTCGAACCGGTCGCGCATGCCCTGCTTGACGACGTCCTTGAGTTGGATCACGCCGAGCACCGCCGCGGTGCCGTCGCGTCTCTCCCCGACGACCAGCGGTGTGCCGCCGCCGGCGGAGATGCCGTCGACGATGTCGCCGAGCTGGGTGGGGACCGTGCCGCCGTGCCCGCGAACCCATTCGGCGACCGAGTTGGCGGCGCCCTTGCGCAATTGGTGCCCGTCGAGGTCGACCCCCGACATCCGGGTCGTGGCGGAAAACGCCACCCAGCGGGCGTGCGAGAGCTCGCCGGGCGTGCGGGCGCGCAGGCCGAAGCGTTCCTTGGCGAACACGACGACCGAACGCCCCTCCGGGGTTTCGTCGGCGAGGCTGGACAACTGCGCGGCGTCGGCCAGCTGGTCGGGGGAGACGCCGTCGATCGGGAGGAACCCGGCCGCCTGCCGGTTGCCGAGGGTGATAGTCCCGGTCTTGTCGAGCAGCAGCGTGTTCACGTCGCCCGCGGCCTCGACGGCGCGCCCGGACATCGCGAGCACGTTGCGCTGCACCAGCCGGTCCATGCCGGCGATGCCGATCGCCGACAGCAGCGCGCCGATCGTCGTGGGAATCAGGCACACCAGCAACGACACCATCACGATCCCGGTGACGCCGTTTGCGCCCAACGCCTGCGTGTTCGGGACGCCGGGGTTGTTCGCCTTGGAGTAGATCGCCACCGGTTGCAGGGTCGCGACGGCGAAGACGAAGATGATCGTCAGGGCGGCCAGCAGGATGTTCAGCGCGATCTCGTTGGGCGTCTTCTGCCGATTGGCCCCCTCGACGAGCGCGATCATCCGATCGATGAAGCTCTGCCCGGGCTTTTGGGTGATCTTGACGACGATCCGGTCGCTGAGCACGGTGGTGCCGCCGGTGACCGCCGAACGGTCGCCGCCGGATTCCCGGATCACCGGCGCCGATTCGCCGGTGATCGCCGACTCGTCCACCGACGCAATGCCTTCCACCACGTCGCCGTCACCCGGGATCACCTGCCCGGCCTCGACGACGACGATGTCGCCCTGTTGCAGCTCCGGTGCCGGAACTTCTTCCTCCACGCCCGCCGTGCCCGGCTCCCAGTTCCCCAGCCGCCGGGCCATGGTCTGGGTCTTGGCCTTGCGCAGGGTTTCGGCCTGCGCCTTGCCGCGACCTTCGGCCACCGCCTCGGCGAGATTGGCGAACAGCACCGTCAGCCACAGCCACACCACGATCAGCCAGGCGAACCACGTCGGGTCGACGACCGCCAGCACCGTGCTCCAGACGGCGCCGATTTCCACGACGAACATCACGGGGTTGCGCCACAGCTTGCGCGGGTCGAGTTTGCGCATCGCCTGCGGCGCGGACCGCCACAGCATCGTCGGGTCGAGCACGCCGCCCCGTACCTGTTTGCGGCCCGAATGAGTCGCTTTCATCAGTGCATTCCTTCGGCAAGGGGCCCGAGCGCCAGCATGGGCAGGAACGTGAGGGCGACCAGGATGAGCGTGACGCCGGCGACCATCCCGACGAACTGTGGCCGGTGGGTGGGCAGCGTGCCGGCCGAATCCGGCGTGCTGCCCTGCTTGGCCAGGGAGCCGGCCAGGGCGAGCACCAGCACGATCGGTGCGAACCGGCCGAACACCATGGCCAGCCCCAGCGCGGTGTTGTACCAGTCGGTGTTGGCGCCGAGCCCGGCGAACGCCGACCCGTTGTTGTTGGCGGCGGAGGTGAACGCGTACAGCACCTCCGACAGGCCGTGCGGGCCGCCGTTGAGCATCGCCGCGCGTTCGCCCGCTAGCGCCATAGCCGTGGCGGTGCCGATCAGCACGATGAGCGGAGAAACCAGGAAATACGTTGCGGCAAGCTTGATTTCGCGGGGAGTGATCTTCTTGCCGAGGTATTCCGGGGTGCGCCCCACCATCAGCCCGGCGATGAAGACGGTGATCACCGCGAGGATCAGCATGCCGTACAGGCCGGATCCCACCCCGCCGGGGGCGACCTCGCCGAGCTGCATGTTGAACATCGTCATCATGCCGCCGAGGCTGGTGTAGGAGTCGTGGAAGGAGTCGACCGCGCCGCACGAGGTCAACGTGGTCGTCACGGCGAACACGGCGGAGTCGGCGACGCCGAAACGCTGTTCGACCCCCTCCATCGCCCCGGCGGCCGAACTCGGCACGGTGCCGTGGTGCTGCAGCTGCATCCACATCGTCACGCCGAAGCTGATCAGCGCCAGCGCCGCCATGACGCCGGCGATCGCGAAGCCCTGCCTGGCGCTGCCGACCATACGGCCGAACGTGCGGGGCAGGGAGAAGCCGATCACCGCGATCAGGAAGATCTCCACCCAGTTGGTCCAGGCGGTCGGGTTCTCGAACGGGTGCGCGGAGTTGGCGTTATAGAAGCCGCCGCCGTTGGTGCCGAGCTCCTTGATGGCCTCCTGGCTGGCGACCGGACCGCCGGTGATTGTCTGGTGGACGCCGCCCAGGGTGGTGACAACCTGGTCGTTGAGGTGGAAGTTCTGGATCGCTCCGCCGACGACCAGGACGATCGCGCCGACGGTCGCGATGGGCAACAGGATGCGCAGGGTGCCGCGGACCAGGTCGACCCAGAAGTTGCCCAGCTCAGCGGTGCGCTGGCGGGCGAATCCGCGCACCAGCGCGACCGCGACGGCCATTCCCACCGCAGCCGAGATGAAGTTCTGCACGGCCAGCCCGGCCATCTGCACCAGGTGGCCCTGCGTCGATTCGCCCGAGTAGGCCTGCCAGTTGGTGTTGGTGACGAAGCTGACCGCGGTGTTCCACGCCAACGCTGGCGTCATCGCGGTGGCCGGATCGTGCAGGTGCAACGGCAATTTGTCCTGCACGAGCTGGAACCCGAACAGGAAGAAGATGCCGACCGCCGAGAACGCCAGGACGCTTCGGGCGTAGGCGCCCCACGACTGCTCCGAGCGCGAATCGACACCGATCAGCCGGTAGATCACCTTCTCGACGTGGGAGTCCCGTTGCGCGGTGTACACGCGAAACATGTAGTCGCCCAGGGGCACATGCACCACCACCAGTGCCGCGACGAGGACGGCCAGAAAGACGATTCCCGCGGTCGTGGCCCCCACTAGAACCGCTCCGGGAACAGCAGGGCCGCAAAGAGGAAGAGCACCAGCAGGATCGACAGCACCAAGCCGACGACGTTTTCGTAGCTCAAAGCCGTTCGACCAACTTCTGCGTCAGGCCGAGCACGGCGAACACCACCACCGTCAGCGCGATGAATCCCAGCACGCCCATCCTGTCTCCGTTCCGCGTCAGTTCGTGCCGCATGTCGAGGCACATGTCAGCTTGCGCACATGTCAGCTTGAAGGTAGACGGTGCCGCTCCGGAAGGGCCATTGGTCGAAAGTTTTCTAACAGCTTCCTAACGCCGTCGGGATCGCCCCCCGCGGCTCAGAGTGCGAGCAGGCGGTTCTTTTCCTCGGCGTACTCCTCGTCGGTCAGCTTCCCCTCGTTGCGGAGCTTGGCGATCTCGCGGATCCTGGCCGCGACTCCGGTGACCACGGTCCGAGGTGTGTCGGGCGAGGGTTTGGCCGCCGTGTCGGCGGTCGGGCCCGTGCCGGCGTTCGCCCGCACCGCGGCCGGGGCCAGCACCCGGGTGCCCCCTGACGGCCTGCCGCCGTCCCGGCCGGCGCCGGTGCCCGCACCGCCGCCCATGCCCGCCCCGGCCATACCGCTCAGGGCCATCTCGCCGAACGCGTTTCCCGATCCGGCTTCCAGCGCCTCCCCGGCGGCGCCGAGGGTCGTTTCCGGCGGTGCCGGCAGGGTCAGCGCGGCGGATCGCACGGCCGGTGCGGCGACGGTCCACGTCGACGGCACGGATATCGCCCCGATTGTGTTGGCCTCGCCCAGTCCCGCCGTCACGCCGGATGCCGCCGCCGGGCCCGGGTTCGTGATGAGCGCCCTGAACGCGGAGGGGGGTCTTTCACCTGGGAGCGGCCAGGGTGCTACGCCTTGCCAGCCGCTGACGTCGTCGTCGGTGTGCAGACCGGTCACGGTGCCGATGGCGTTGAGGGGAAAGCTCACCGGACCCGTCAGGATGTCCGTCGGCCCGACGGCGAAGACGGTAGCCAGGTTGGCCGGCCCGCCGGGAAAAATCGTGGCGAGGTTGCCGATCAGGTCCAGCACGGTGGTAGCGCTCGGCGGGTCCGCGGCGGCGGCCCGGCCGAGCGCACCGCCGGGAGCGGTGTTGTGCCGGGGTGGGTCGAACGGTGGCAGCGTCGACGCGGACGCGGACGACCCCGCATAGCCGTACATCGCCGCGGCGTCCTGAGCCCACATCTCGGCGTATTGGGCCTCGGCGGTCGCGATCGCCGTGCTGTTCTGCCCCAGGAAGTTCGTCGCCACCAGCGTCACGAGCAAACTTCGGTTCGCCGCGATCACCGGCGGCGGTACGGTCGCGGCGAATGCAATCTCGTAGGCGGCAACCGCGGCCTGGGCCCGCGTCGCGGTGTCCTCGGCGCGCATCGCGGTGGTGTGCAACCACGTCGCGTAGGGCGCGGCCGCGGCCACCATCGCCGTCGAGGACGGGCCCCACCACGACGCGCTCAGGTCCGAGATCGCCGACTTGTACGACTCGGCCGCCACCCGGAGTTCGATGGCCAGCTCGTTCCAGGCGGCCGCGGCGGCCAGCATCGGACCGGCTCCCGGCCCGGTGTACATCCGACCGGAGTTGATCTCCGGTGGATAGGTCCCGAAATCCATCGATGTGTGTCTCTCGTCCCAGAAGTTGGTGTCCAGCCGAACCGAGGATGCGTCGCTCACCGCCCCAGCAGGCGGTTCTTCTGTTCCGAGTACTCCTCGTCGGTCAAGATTCCTTCGTCGCGGAGCTTGGCGAACTCGCGCAGCTCGGCCGCGACGCCGGTGACCACGGTGCGTGGCTTGTTCTGCGAGGCTCCGTCCCCGGCGACGGGCGCCGCGCCCTCGCTCGTACCCGTCGTGCCGACGCGCACCCGGCTGCCCGCCGTCGCCGTGCCACCTTTGCCGGGCCCGCCGGCCAGCGTGCCGGCGACGGCGCGTCCGGCCAGACCGGCCGCCGCCATCTCGCCGAGTGCGCTGCCCGACCCAACTTCGGCGGCCTCGGCCACGGCCGCGCCGACGGCGGTGGCCGGCAGCGCCGGCAGCGTCACCGCGATCGGCTGTACCGCCGGTGTAGCGATCGTCCACGTCGGCGGCACGGTCAGTGCCCCAACCGTATTGGCCTCGCCCAGACCCGCGGCCGGCTGCAGAACCGCCGACGACGCCGCCGCCGGCTCGATGGGGCCCGTGATTCTCGCCTTGAAGTCCGTAGGGGGTTGATCCCCCGACAGCGGCCAGGGCTGTTCGCCGGCCCAGCCGCTGACGATGTTGTCGGTGTGCAGACCGGTTCCGGCTCCGATGACGTCCAAAGGAAAGCCCACCACACTGAGCGCGTTGGCCGGCACGTCCAGGAAGAACGTGGTGAGGTCGGCCGGCACGTCGAGAAAAATCGCGATCAGGTCGCTGATCACGTTCAGCGCGGTCGTACCCGAGATGCCCTGTGCCGGCGCGCCCGCGGCCAGGCTCTGCAACGTGCTGGGCACCACCGAAAACGCTTGCGGCACGCTCGCTACGGCCCTCTGCGCGGTACCGGCCGAGGTGCCCGCCGCTTGCGTGGCGGCGGCCTGGCTGGCCGGCCCCCCGGGTTGGGTGGTCTGTGGGGGGGTGGCGAACGGCGTCAGTGTGGTCGCGGCCGCCGACGAGCCGGCGTAGTCGTACATCGCGGCGAGGTCTTGGGCCCACATCTCGGCGTACTGGGCCTCGAGGGCCGCGATCGCCGCCGCGTACTGCCCGACGGTGTTGCGTGCCGTCAGCGTCAGCAGCCGGCTTCGGTTGGCCGCGACCAACGCCGGGGGCACCGTCGCCGTATACGCCTGCTGGTAGGAGGCGGCGGCCGCCCTGGCCTGGGAGGCCGCCTCCTCGGCCTGCGCGGCGCTGCCGTTCAGCCATGCCACATAGGGGGCGGCCGCGGCTGCCATCGACGCCGACGCCGGACCCGACCACGGCCCAGAGGTCAGCCCGGAGATGACCGACCCGTACGATGCTGCGGCCAGGTGCAGGTCGGCGGCCAGTTTGTCCCAGGCCGCGGCAGCGGCCAGCAGGGATCCCGATCCCGGACCGGTGTACATACGCCCGGAGTTGACCTCCGGTGGCAACAGCGCAAAGTCCAGTGCGGCACACCTCCTTTAGCTGGCCACGACCGCTGAGCGACCCCGCGCCACGCGATCGGCACCCGTCGCCGGTGGTCCGTGAACCTCCCTGGCTTGAGAGTCAATCGCATAGTCTATGGCTCCGGGTGCGGCGAACCGCGCCGTTATCGCAGCTGACACGCTGAGCCGACACAGGGACCACCTCGGTCACCGGCGGCACTGCGCCTTTGCGGCACGCGCCGTCAAACCGATCGGCTGCAAACCTTCCCGCCGGCCGCCGGTAAACGAGGGGTTTTCCGGACCGCGACGAGCGCATTCAGCTGTTGGCCGTGCAATGCGCCGGGTAACACGTCCGAGGTAGCGATCGCCGGGCGCCGCAGCGGGTGGGCACGCCGAACATCTTCCCGGACACCATCTTCTACGTGTTCCTGCCGCCACTGGTGTACTACGCGGCGTTGTTCATCGCTCCGGACGATCTGCGGGCCAACGCCCGGTCGATCCGGGTGCTGGCGGTCGGGCTGGTGGTGGCCACCGCGGCTGCGGTCGCCGCCGTGATGGTGGGTATCGGTGGTGTCTCACTGGCGGCGGCGCTGGTGGCCGGAGTGGTGGTGGCACTCACGGACCCGGTGTCGGCCACCTCGGTGTTCAAGCGCCTGAAGGTGCCCGAGCGGCTTTCGACCACGGTCGAGGGGGAAGGGCTCACCAACGACGGGATGGGTCTGGTGCTCTATCAGGGCACCGTCGGGATCGCGGTGGCCGGCACGGTGCGGCCGGGCCACCTCGCGATGACCTTCCTCGCGGCTCCCGCGGGCGGTGCGATGCTCGGCCTGTTCGTCGCGTGGCTGCTGGTGAAGGTGACCCTGCCATGGCTGCTGCGCCTGTTCGAACTCCGGGCCGACGATTTCCACACCGAGGAGAACGAGGCGCGGCTGCGGGGCAGTTCGGGCCGCGTTGGATTGGCTCGACGACAACGCGACACTGCTGCGCAGCCTGGAACGCGGCGTCGACCTCGAGGTGGCAGGGCTGCGCCGGTCGTAGGTGCTGCCGCGTACCGTTAAACGGATCAAGGCAATTGCCGCGCTTCTCTCCCGCAATTTTTCCAATCATATTGTTTTGGAAGCGATTTGCCGGCACTCCGCACGCGTCGACGTTGCGCTTTGGCGTTCGTCCGTAACTCGGTAGCCGCGCCCGGTGCCGAAACGCGGAGCGGTCGAAATTTCCCGTGTTTGCGGGTATTTGGCAACCGCGGGTCCGCCGCAGCACGACACAACCACCCTCGCCGGCCGGCTCGTCTTTCGTGAGGAGAAGCCCATGTCCTCGTCACCACGCAGCCCGAGGCGTTGGTCGTCGGCGCGGCGAGGCTCTGCAGCGTCTGCGGAACCGAGGCCGTGGCCGCGCGGGTGTCGGTTGCCTGGGCGGCCGCGGCACCCTGGGCGGCCGTGCCGGCCGGGTCGGTGGTCCGGGGAGGTGCCCGGAACGGGGTGACCCGCGCCGCGGTCGCGGGCTGGCCGGCGTGGTGCCGCCGCGCGCGGATCAGCCGGAGGTGTGCGCCGCCCCCGGGGCGGAATCCCGGTCGGGTGGGTCGATCATCGGGAGGCGTACCCGAAACACCGTTCGGCCGTCGGCGGATTCGGCGGTGACAGAGCCCTGGTGTGCCTTGACGATCGAACTGACGATGGCCAGCCCGAGCCCCAGCCCGAGGCCCGACCCGCTCGACCTGGACGTGTCCGCGCGGGCAAACCGCTCGAACAACCGGGGCAGCAGCTCCGGGTCGATCCCCGGCCCGTCGTCGGCGACGCTCAGTTCGGCGTAGGGCGTGCCGGGGCCGCCTGCGGGGACGTCGTGGCAGCTGATCCCGGTTGTCACGGTGACACCGGGCGGCGTGTGCACCCGGGCATTGCGGAGCAGGTTGCTGACCAGCTGGTGCAGGCGGGCGGGGTCAGCGCGGACCCACACGGGGCTGTCGGGCAGCTTGGT
Organism: Mycobacterium sp. TH-M103; assembly: GCF_057473785.1. Taxonomy (NCBI): domain Bacteria; kingdom Bacillati; phylum Actinomycetota; class Actinomycetes; order Mycobacteriales; family Mycobacteriaceae; genus Mycobacterium; species Mycobacterium sp. TH-M103. The sequence goes on along the minus strand of NZ_JBYCLG010000289.1, from coordinate 4,043 downwards.
GACCCAGTGGTGGGTCGGTGCCGCGACCGCCGCGTCGTTCACCGCGTCGGTCGCCAGCCCGGCCAGGTCGACGTCTTCGGGGTGCAGGTCCACGCCTTCGCCCAGCCGCGACAACAGCAGCAGCTCCTCGACGAGGACCGCCATGCGCTGCGCTTCCGACTCGATGCGGGCCAGCGCGTATTCGGTGGTCGGCGGCAGATCCGAGCTGTCCTGGCGGGTCAGCTCGGCGTAGCCCTGAATCGCCGCGAGTGGGGTGCGCAGCTCGTGGCTGGCGTCGGTGATGAACTGGCGCATCCGTAGGTCGGATTCGGCGCGATACGCCAGCGCACTGTCGACGTTGTCCAGCAACCGGTTGAGCGTGTTGCCGACGATGCCGACCTCGTTGTCGGGGTCGGTGTCCTCCGGTGACACCCGGACGCTGATGCGCTGGTCGCCGTCCGTCAGCGACATCGCGGCGACCTCGGCCGCCGTGGCGGTCAGCCGGCGCAGTGGGCGAAGCGTGTAGCCGACCACCCAGACGGTGAGCGCCGCGGTCACCGCGAGGGCGGCGGCGACCAGCGCCGCGGTGGTGACCTGTTTGCGGCTGATGATCTTGTCGGCGCGCTGCAGCGACAGCCCGACGAGAAGCCGGTCGGGTCCGTCGAGGTGGCTGGCCACCCGGTAGGTGCCCAGGCTGCCGAGGTGTTCCGTCCGGGGCCGCCCGTCGGCCTGCGACCGCGCTTCCAGGGCGCGCACCACGTCGGGTGGTGCCGGCCGCGCCTCGGCCTCGGAGAAGACCGCCGAGCCGATGACGGTGCCGTCGCGCAGCACGGCGATGAGGTTTCCCGGCGTCTGGTCGGTGAACTCCAGCATCGCCTGCCCCAGCGGCGGGGTGCCGGCATGCTCCCCGGTGTGTTCGCCGCCGAGGTACCTGTTGTAGGAGTTGCTCAATGCCTCCAGGGATTCGGCGACGTCTTCGTCGTTCATCGCGGTGACGTAGCCGCGCAGGCTGACCACCGAGACGACACCGACGGCCACCAGCACCACGCTGACCACGGCCAGCACGCCCAGTAGCAACTGGCGGCGCAGCGACCGGGGGAGCCACCGGGGCGTGTTGCGCTGCCGGGTCATTCCGGCGGCCGCAGCATGTATCCAACGCCGCGGATGGTGTGGATCATCGGCTCCCTGCCGGAGTCGATCTTTTTCCTGAGGTAGGAGATGTACAAGTCGACGATGCTGGTGCGGCCGGCGAAGTCGTAATTCCAGACCCGGTCGAGGATCTCGGTGCGGCTGAGCACCCGGCGCGGATTGCGCATGAGGAATCTGAGCAACTCGAACTCGGTCGTGGACAGCGACACCGCAGCGCCGTCACGGGTGACCTCGCGGCTGGCGGTGTCGACCCGCAGATCGCCGACCTCGAGGGTCTCCGCGGTCGGTGCGGGTTGCCGGCTGGAACGCCGCAGCAGTCCGCGCAGCCGGGCGACCAGCTCCTCCAGGCTGAACGGCTTGGTCATGTAGTCGTCGGCGCCCGCTGTCAGACCGGTGACCCGGTCCATCACCGAGTCGCGCGCGGTCAAAAACAGCGTCGGGGTGTAGGCGTCCGACTCGCGGACGCGCTCCAGGATCCGCAGACCGTCGACGTCGGGCAGCATGATGTCGAGCACCAGCACGTCGGGATTGATCGCGTCGAACTTTGCGATGGCGTCGCGCCCGTTGTGGGCGACTTCGACGACCCAGCCCTCGTAGTGCAGCGCCATCTTCACCAGGTTGGTCAGCGCGGGCTCGTCGTCGACCAGCAAAACCCGAATGGGTGATCCGTCCGCGCGGTAGATCCGGGGCAGCTGGCCGAGGACGGCCTGGCGCGGACGCTGGCCGCCTGCGTGTTGCGACATTGCAGTCATGCTCTCCCATTCTCGCAAGCCACACACGCGGTTGTCACGAAGTTCATAGAGTTCTCAAATATGACGTGTTGCGCGCGTCACGTCCGATGCCGTTCAAATATGAGTTTTGTATGTGCTGCATCAGCCAGCTTGAGATGATCGCCGCACCCAAAAATACTGGTGTTCATGATGGTTGGATCGTACGGCGTGAGCCTGACCGAGGTTAGGCTTCGCAAATCATTTTCACAAGAACGTCTTTCATCGCTATGAGACGCCGGTGCTGCCGTGGGAGTGGTCGAGCTTCGCTACGCGGGAGCGAATCCGGGATCCATGAGTTCGCGGCGTGCGTCAACGCGACGTTACACTTCGTTACGGAATTCCCTTCGAAATGACGGTCTTTCACGGCAAGCCTCGTCTACTTTCCGGCGCGGACACGGCCGGCACCAGCTGCAACCGCGCGCTGTCCCGGGCTCGGACGAGAAGGCCGGTGCGATGCCCGGTGCGCCCGGCGCACCGGACCGCGCGTGCAACAGTGCGCGCGGCCGCGATCAGCAAACGGAATCAGATTGAGGAAAGCTCATGGATTTTGGCGCATTGCCGCCGGAAGTCAACTCCGCTCGCATGTATGCCGGACCGGGACCGGCTTCGATGCTGGCCGCGTCGGCGGGGTGGGAGTCCCTGGCCGCCGAGCTGCAGAGCGCGGCAAGCGGCTACCGGTCGGTGATCTCGACCCTGACGGAAGAATGGGTTGGCCCCACGTCGATGGCGATGGCGGCCGCGGTCACGCCTTACGTGTCATGGATGACGGTGACCGCTGAGCAATGCGGTCAGGCGGCCACCCAGGCCACGGCCGCCGCGGCCGCGTACGAAACGGCGTTTGCGATGACGGTCCCGCCGCCGCTGATCGCGGCCAACCGGGCTCAGCTGATGGCGCTGATCGCGACCAACCTGTTTGGGCAGAACACGCCCGCGATCATGGCGACCGAGGCCGAGTACAGCGAGATGTGGGCGCAGGACGCCACCGCGATGTACAACTACGCTGCCAGTTCGGCGTCCGCATCGAGCTTCGGGACGTTCACGGCACCGCCGCGGACCACCAACCCCGGCGGGGTGGGCATTCAGACGGGTGCGGTGGCCCAGGCGACCGGCGGCAATGCCCGGACGGCGTCGACGCACCTGATGTCCTCGGTGCCCCAGACCCTGCAGAGCCTCGCCAACCCCGGAGCGGCGTCCGGCGTCTCCGGGATGGCGATGGGCGACGGGGTGTCGATGGCATCAGCCGCGTATTCGCCGTTGAGCTCGCTCACATCGCTGGTCAACGGGCCCGGCAAGGGCGCCGCGAAGGCCGTTTCGAGCGCCACGTCGGGGACGTCTGCCGCTTCCGCGCTGAGTGGGCTGGCGGGCGTCTTCGCATCGCCGGAGGGTGTGGTGCTCGGCACCAGCTTCGGCGTGTTCGGCGACGTGGGCGGCTCGATCTCGGATGTCGGTGGCATCGGCTTCGATCTCTACGGCCTGGGCCTCGATTATCAGGGGCTGGCGCTGGACGTGCAGGGCGCGGGTTCGATCATCGGAGCCGACGGGGGTGCGGGACTCCCGGGCTTAGGCACCCTCGGGCTCGGCGGCCTGGGTGAGAGCGCGTCGGCCAGCGTGGGCCAGGCGGCCTCGCTCGGCACCCTGTCGGTGCCGCCCACCTGGGCGGACACTGTGTCGTCGGTCACGCCGTTGCCCACAGCGCCGGGCGCCAACGGCATGCCCGGTGGGTGGGGAGCGGCGCCGGCGTCGGCGACCACCCCGGGTGTGTCCAAGCTGCCGCTGGGTGGGATGGTCGGACGCGAGGCCGACGGCGCGGTGCAACGCGTCGGGTTCCGTCCCTCGCTGATCCCGCGCTCACCGGTGGCCGGCTGACTTAGCAAGACAGGGGCCCGCACACCGGAGGTGTGCGGGCCCCTTCGTGGAGGTGTGTCGTCAGGCCCAGCTGGACCCGACGGCGCTGTCGGTGCTGGCCATGTTGGAACCGGCGCTCTGCACCTTCTGGCCGTGGGAGTTGGCCTGCTCGTAGATCACCTGGAAGTTGCGACCCAACTGGGTGATGAACTCCTGGCAGGCCACCGAACCCGAACCGCCCCAGAAGTCACCGGCGGCCAGCACATCACGAACGATGGCCTGGTGCTCGGCCTCCAACGA
>NZ_JBYCLG010000288.1:0-35321 GCF_057473785.1 Mycobacterium sp. TH-M103 | reverse complement strand
TGTCGGCGATTGCGGAGCCGAACACGTTGCAGTCGAACATTATTCATCATCGAACCGGAGGTAGCCGATAATGCGCACCCTCGTCACCGGCGCCGCCGGATTCATCGGATCCGCCCTCGTCGACCGCCTGCTGGCCGAAGGCCACCACGTCGTCGGGGTCGACAATCTCAGCGCGGGCTCGCCTGCGACCAATCTTCAGTCGGCACATCGGCACAGGGGTCCCGGCCGGTTCTCCTTCGAAGCGGTCGACGTCCGGCACCCCGAGTTGTGCGAGGTCGTCGCGCGGTTCGATCCCGATGTGGTGTTCCACCTGGCGGCCCAGACCGATGTGCGCCGCTCCGTCGAGGATCCGCAACACGATGCCCGCAACAACGTGCTGGGCACCATCAACCTGCTGGAGGCCAGCCGGGGCGCGCGGGTGCGGCGGATCGTCTACGCCGCCTCGGGTGGCGAACGCTACGGTGCGCAGACCGCCTTGCCGGCCACCGAGGACGCCGCCGTGAACCCGCTTTCCCCGCACGCCGTGGCCAGCGTCGCCGGCGAGTTCTACATGCGCGCCTACGCCGAGATGTACGGGCTGGCGCCGATCTCCCTTGCGCTGTCCAATGTCTACGGGCCGCGCCAGTACGCGCACGGCAGGGCCGGGGTGGTGACGGTGTTCGCCAGTGCGATGCTGGCCGGCCGCGGTACGACCATCTTCGGCGACGGCACCTCCACCCGGGACTACGTCTACGTCGACGACGTGGTGACCGCCTTCCTGTGTGCCGCGGATGCGCCGCCGACGACGACGGGCACCTTCAACATCGGCACCGGCGTCCAGACGACCATCGCCGCGTTGCACGAGCTGATTGCCGGGGAGGTGGGCGTCTCGCACGCACCCGAGTACGTCGGAGCCCGCACCGGAGAGGTGCGTGCGAGCGCACTCGACCCGACTCTGGCGGGCCGGGTGCTGGGCTGGAAGCCCGACATGGACCTCGCCGACGGCGTCACGCTCACCGTGGACTGGCTGCGCACGGCCCTCAAACCCCGGACGGCTGCTTAGCTGGAACCCGAGGTCGGCAGGCACGCCGGTCGATGAATTCGACCGTTTGCCATGCTTTGACCTCGATGCGTTGCTACTGTTGCCGTCCATGGCGCACGCGCGGTTGCACAAGGGCTCACACGCCGACCTGGATGAAAGTCGGCGGGTGGAGCGGCGGCGAAACGGGAGTTCCAGCGATACGCCGGCCGACATCCTGACGCGTTTGCCCGTAGTGGTGGTGCTGGAGCGGATTCCCGTACCCACGGTCGCCATGGCACGCGACGGCAACATCCTGTTCGCGAACACGGCGTTCGCCGAGATGGTCGGTCATACGCAGGAAAGGCTGGCGGGGGCGGAGTTCCCACGGATCTTCAATACCGATCCGGCCGCACTGACCGCCCTGTCCGGCGTCGACGCACTGGCGAACATGGTCGTCGAGCTGGAGCACTGTGAGGGGTGGACGGTGCGGGCCAGGATGAGCAAATCGGCGCTGATGCGCCACGACGATCCGGTCGTGCTGGTGACGTTCGAGAATCTCACCGAGCGGCTCTGGATCAACGAGGCCTAGCCTCGACTGCGCTCGCCGAGTTTCGTCGGTCCGCTACACCTACTCGGTGTGAGCCGACGCCGTGGCGGCGCTGTGGAGATCGATCCCGAGCCCCTCGGTGGAGACCTTTTTCACCGCGAGCGCGTGCCGGCGGGTGATGAACTGGGTGAAGTAGTCGGTCCGGTCCGGGCTGGTGAAGCATGCGAGCGCGAGTGTCCACGTCTTCCGCAGGTTGTCGAAGTAGTGCTCGGGTTGGTCGAGGTCGCTGATCCTGCGGACGCCCAACCACAGGGCAACCAGCATTTTGGCGACGTCCTCGGGCTCGTGACGGTCGGTGACGTCGCCCTCGGAGAGTGCTCGTTCGAGGAGGGTGGTGACGAACTCGACCCACGACTGCCACCGGGCATCGGCCATGTCCGTCGAGTTGTCGAGCGTCTCGAGCAGTCGGACACCCGCGCGGGCCACCTCGTCCTGGGTGTCCTGGACGGCAAGGAAGTAGATGAGGTCGATCAGCGTCTCCAGCCCCGACATCTTGCGGGCGAGCAACTCGCTGACCGCGGCACCGCTCATCTCCGTGACGTCGTCGATGATCGCCATCGCCAGCGCTTGCTTGGAGGGGAAATGAAAGTACATCGCCCCTTTGGTGAGCTGGGCCTCCGCGAGGATGTCGTCGAGGCTCACCATGCTGTACGGGCGGTGAGCGAACTGGCGTGACGCCGCGGCGATGAGCCGGTGGCGGGTGGTGCCGGCCCGCCGTTCGCTGCCCTCCGTCATTGCACTCCCCGTCTGGTTGCGTTCGCCGCGCAGCGGCGTGGTCGCTTGGCGCCACGGCAGTTCCGCCACCGAGTCAGTCTCCTCAATCATAGAGGGCGGCGACCCCGGCGGGGGCGTACTGGTCTGCAATGGCGTCGTGTCGGCGGTGCCGTGGGAGGTTTGCGCTGGGGGGGTTCGCCGTCCATCACCGTTTGAGGTCTTTACTTCAGCACTAAAAGTTGTTACATAGTGACTATTGCTCCATCCAGTATGTAATATCCCGATTCAGTTGCATACTGAGTATCTGCCCGATGACGCCTCCGGGCGCCCTGCTCCCTTAAGGAGGAGCGATGTCGGTGACGACGACACAGCCAGGGGTGCCGACGTCGGCGCCGTGCACGTCCCTCGAGCCCGCGCCGACGCGGGATGCTCCTGCCGCCCGGGAACTTGCCGGCGCGGACGGCGGGCGACCGGTTGAGCGCCGGCGCAAAAGCGGCCCGAACGAGTCCCCGCTATCGATCCTGAAACGTGTGCCCGCCGTGGTGGTCTTGGAGTGGGTTCGAATCCCGTCGCTCGCCGTGGCGCGCGACGGCAGCATCTTGTTCGCCAACTCGGCATTTGCCGAGATGGTGGGCCACCGGCAGGACGACCTGGAGGGCGCGGCCTTCAGCCAGATCTTCAACACCGAACCCGCCACGGTGACCGCCCTGTCCGGCGTCGATGCGCTGTCGAACATGGTCGTGGAACTGCAGCACCGTGAGGGTTGGACCGTGCGGGCCGGGATGAGCAAGTCGGCGCTGATACGGCACGACGATCCGGTCGTATTGGTGACCTTCGAAGACGTGACCGAGCAGTTGTGGCTGGACGAGCCCTGACGCCGGCGCCGTCGCTATTTGCCGATGATCGATTTACGGGCGGTGACCTGTGAGCGGGCGAACCGCGGCTGGTGAAGCCGCCCGCGGGCGACTCGCCCGAAGTGGGCGGGTGAGATTTGCCATAGCACCACCCCCAGCCGGCCGTGGGGCGCTCTGGTGGCCATCGCCGCGCGCGAGTGCCGGGATCACGGCCGTTGAGCGCGCGCTGTCACCGTCGGCCCCGGCGTAGATCCGCCCCCGTCCGGCGTCGTAGTTGCGCGTCCGCCGGGGCGGCGTGGCACGCGGCCCGTGGCGCTGCGCGTCGGCCCCCCAGGACCCCCGAACGGCCCGCAGCGCGCGTCCGGGGCGTCCGCATCGGCCCCTACGTAATTTTCCGGCACCCCGTAGAACCGCATCTTCAGTTCTATTGGTCTGTTTTCCTGCCGATTTACCGGTCGATCTGAGCGCCGACAAGCTCGAAGTGGACCTCGAGTTTGTAAATCACTACACAAGGCGTCTGCCGGTATGTATTCTCACTGTGTAGGTACATCTCCGGTATAGCGAGAGCAACCGACCGCCGCGGTAACCGTGGCCCGCTTCCGTGAGGAGGAGCCCATGTCGTTCGTGACCACACAGCCCGAGCTGCTCGCGGCAGCGGCGGGAGAACTTCAAAGCATCGGCGCCGCGATGGCTGCCGGTAACACAGCGGCGTCGGCGCCGACGACCGCAGTCGCTCCGGCGGCCGCCGACGAGGTGTCCGCGCTGACCGCGGCGCATTTCGCCGTGCACGCCGTCCAGTACCAGGACTTGAGCGCCCAGGCAACAGCGATTCACGAAGCGTTCGTCAGCGCCCTGGGCGCCGGCGCCGGTTCGTACGCGTTCACCGAGGCCGCCAACGCGGCCACAGTCAACTGAGTTCACAGGGATTTCAGCATGGATTTTGGAGCTTTGCCGCCGGAGATCAACTCGGCCCGCATGTATGCCGGCCCGGGTGCGGGGCCGATGCTGGCCGCCGCGTCCGCCTGGCACGGGGTGGCGGCCGAAATGCGTTCCGCGGCTTCCTCGTACGAGTTCGTGATCTCGGAACTGAGCACCGGATGGCTCGGGCCGTCGGCAGCTACGATGACGGCCGCGGTCACTCCGTACCTGGCGTGGATGAATGCGACCGCCGGCCAGGCCGAGCTGACAGCGGTTCAGGCGCAGGCGGCGGCGAACGCCTATGAGCAGGCGTTCGCGATGACCGTGCCGCCGCCGGTGGTCGCGGCGAACCGCGCTCAGCTGATGATGTTGTTGGCGACCAACTTCTTCGGTCAGAACGCACCGGCGATCGCGGCCAACGAGGCTCAGTACGCCGAGATGTGGGCCCAGGATGCCGCGGCGATGTACGGGTATGCCGCGCATTCGGCCGCGGCCACCGCGCAGGTGACACCGTTCGGCGCGGCGCCGCAGACCACCAACGCGTCCGGGTTGGCCGCACAGGGCGCCGCGACCGCCCAGAATGCCGGCGCGGCGAGCGGCACGGGCGTGCAGTCGGCGCTGTCGCACGTCGTTTCGTCGATTCCCACCACGCTCCAGGGGCTCGCCTCGCCGCTTTCGGTTCCGGCGTCGGCGGCCGGGACCACCTCGGCCGCGTCCGTGAACCCCATCACCGGGATCGTCTCCTCCTCCTCGCTGCAGACGATCGGGACGACTCTGCTCTCCGAGTACCTGTACCTGCCCGGCTTCGCCGGCCTGCTGCTCTCGACCAGCGCGCTCGGGCCGCTGATGAACCCCGACGTGTTCCTGCCCTTCATGAACATGGGGGCGGCCGCGGCGGGACCCGCGGCAGCGCTACCCGGGGCGGCCGCCGCCGAGGGTGCGCTCGGCGCGGGAGCCGCCGGCGGCTGGGGCGGTCTGGCGGGCCTCGGTCAAGCTGCCTCATTGGGCGGGTTGTCCGTGCCGCCGAGTTGGGGTTGGGCCGCAACGGCTCCCGAGGGAATGCTGGGGTCGGTTCCGCTGATGCACATGATGGAACCCGCGGCCGCGTCGGTGGCCGGCGCCGATCTGGGTGCCGGATCAAGTTTCCCCTTCATGTTCAGTCCGCTGGGGCGGGCCGCGACGATGGGTGCCGCCGCCGGCGCGGGCGCCGGCGCTGCCGCCGTCGTCGCCAAGTACGGCCCGCGACTCAAGGTGCTTTCGCGCTCGCCCGCCGCGGGCTACTCGGAGGAAGCGGCAGCGGCCCCGGCGGCATCGAAGGCTCCGAAATACCCTGTCCCAGCTAGCTTCCCGTCGAATGGGCATGCGCCGCCGGGGTACCAGCCGGCGATCGTCTACGTCCCGATCAACGGCAACGCGCCGACCAACGTCTGACACAACACAACGCGCACGAATTCGGTACACGGCATCGCGATGGACCGGAGCGCCGCACCGTCGCGGGCACCCGGGCCCCGTTAACTCGACCTGCTCGATCAAGGAACACATAGGTGAACGTGCGTTCTAGGAGGTGCGCCCAATGAAGAATCCACCCACTGATGTCGTTCGGGTGACGAGCCCGGATTACCGGGCGCACAGTCGAAATAGCCCTGCAGCGGGATTCATGTCGCGTCGGATGACGTCGCTTCGTGTCGCCGGGACGGAGCCGCGACGATGACATCTCTCTACCAGGAGCGCGACAGCGACCAGCTCGTCGGTCTGACCGATCCAGCCGGGGATTCGCGGGGGCGCACGGCCGATGCGGGCCTCAGCGAGCAGAGCGCCGTCGCCACCCCGTCGAAACGCGACTTCGACGCCCGCGCCAGCCTGGCGAAATCGCCTCGCGCGCAATGGCAGCAACGCTACGGCAACTGGCTCGTCGCCTCCGACATTTTCGTTGTCAGCGGCGTCGTGGCGATCGCACAGATCCTGAGGTTCGGCAACGTGACGGCCGGTGGTCTGTGGGCGGGCCACACCGTGGTGGCCTACTCCGCCGTCTCGGTGCTGATCGTGGCCGCCTGGACACTGGTCCTCGCGATCTACCACACGCGCGCGCAATGCGTGATCGGGGCCGGCCTGGAGGAGTTCCGCCGGGTGTGGACGGCCACGTTGTGGGTGTTCGGGGTCGTCGCGGTGCTGGCCACCTCGCTCAAGCTCGAGATCGCGCGCGGCTATCTGGCGATCGCCTTCCCGCTCGGGCTGCTCGCACTCACGGTCAATCGGCACCTGGCCCGCAGATACGTTGCCGCACAGCGCCGGCGCGGCCGTTTCATGACCGCGGTGCTCGCGATCGGCGAGCCCATCTCGGTCACCGTCCTCGCGCAGTCCCTGACGCAGCGCCCGGCCGACGGGTACTCCGTGGTCGGTCTCTGTCCGCTGGGCGCCGAGCAACGCGACAGGCTCGTCGTCCCCGGCCTGGGACCGGTGCCGGTGTTTCCCTACGACGGCGACATCCGTCACGCAATCGCGGCCTCGGAGGCCGACACGGTCGCGCTGACCTCCTCCGGTGAGCTCGGGCCCGAGGGCATCCGCGACCTGTCCTGGCAATTGGAGAAACTCGGCGTCGACCTTCTGGTGGCGCCGGGGATCGTCGACGTGGCCGGCCCGCGGCTGACCGTGCGTCCGGTTGCCGACCTACCGCTGATTCACGTCGACAAGCCGCAATACCAAGGGGCCAAGCGGTTTCAGAAGCGGGCCTTCGATGTGTGCTTCTCGTTGCTGGCGCTGCTGGCCGCGTCGCCGATCATGATCGCGGCCGCCGTCGCGATCAAGCTCACCAGCCGTGGCCCGATCTTCTATCGCGCCGAACGGATCGGTCTGGACGGTGTCCCGTTCCGGATGATCAAGTTCCGCAGCATGGTCGTCGACGCCGACAAGAAGCTGGCGGAGATCGCCGATCTCAACGAGAGCATCGGTGGCGTGCTGTTCAAGATCCGCAAGGACCCGAGAGTGACCTCGGTCGGCAGGGTTCTGCGGCGGTACAGCATCGACGAACTCCCCCAGTTCTTCAACGTGCTGGTCGGGGACATGAGCGTGGTCGGACCGCGGCCCCCGCTGCGGTGCGAGGTCGAGACCTACGACCACCGGGTGCGGCGCCGGTTGCTGGTGCGTCCGGGTATCACCGGGCTGTGGCAGGTGAGCGGCCGCTCGGACCTGCCCTGGGAGGACTCCGTGCGGTTGGACCAGTCCTACGTGGAGAACTGGTCGATGCTCAGCGATCTGGCGATCGCGGCCAAGACCGTGGGGGTCATCGTCGGCGGATCGGGCGCATATTGAGCACGCACGCGGGCAGGGCAAAGCAGCAGTCTCGTGGCCCGGTGGGCAAATTGGGAGCAGCACAACGTGATCCGGCTCCGCGGGCAGTGGTCACTGGGATCGGGGTGGTCACCCCGGTGGGTCGGGGCATCGAGGAGTTCTTCTCGGCGCTGTGCGCCCCGACGTCGGGGCTGGTGCGCCCGCCCGAGGGGCATTTCGCAGCCGGCCTGGTCGACGCAATCGGCATCGCCCCGCCGCTCGACCCGTTCGAATTGCTGCCCGAGAAGGACGCCCCGTTCGCGGACCGGTTCTCGCTGACCGCGGTGGCCGCCGCGGACGACGCGATCGCGGACTCGGGCATCCGGATCGGGGTCGACGTCGACCCGTTGCGCGTCGCCGCCGTGATAGCGACGGCGACCGGCGGCACGATGACATTCGCGCAGCAGGCCCTCATGCAGCACCGGGAGGGCTTCGACGCGGTGGACGGCCACCTGTTCAACGGGTTCCTGCCGAACATGTCCGCGGCCAGGATCGCCATCAAGCACGGGATCCGCGGACCCAGCTTCGCGATCGCGTCGGCGTGCACGGCGAGCGCGCAAGCGGTCGCCGAGGCGCTGCGGCTGATCCGCGCGGGTGACGCCGACGTGGTGATCTGCGGTGGCACCGAGGGGCCGCTGGGGCCGACGGGCCTGGCCGGGTTCCACAATGCGGGGACGCTGGCCACCGGGTGGGCCGACCCGACCGCCGCGAGCAGGCCGTTCGCCAGCGACCGCAACGGCTTCGTGGTCGGTGAGGGCGGCGGCGTGCTGGTCATCGAACGCGCGGACATCGTCGAGGCGCGCGGCGGCAGCGGCTATGCGGACCTCATCGGGTGGGGCGCGACGAGCGATGCCTACCACCTGGCGATCCCGCGCCCGGATGCGACCGGGATCGCGGAGAGCATGCGGATCGCGCTGCGCAACGCCGGCGTGGCGCCGGGTGAGACCGATTACCTCAATGCCCACGGCACCGGCACCCGGGTCGGCGACCTGACCGAGGCCAAGGCCATCCGCGCGGTGTTCGGCGACGACCAGCCGCTGGTGAGTTCGACCAAGGGCGTCACCGGGCACCTGCTGGGCGGCGGGGGGGTGGTGGAGGCGGCGGCCACGGTGCTGGCCCTGGCGCGCGAGCAGCTGCCGCCCACCAAGAACCTGGAGGAGCCGGACGGCAAGTGCGACCTCAACCACCTCAGCGGCGACGCGGTGTCCAAAGCCGTGGACATCGCGATGTCGAACTCGTTCGCCTTCGGCGGGCACAACGTCAGCCTCGTCTTCGGCGCCCCGTCCACGCGCCGCCGGCGCGGCGCTCCCGATCCGGGTGAGCCGTCGGCGATCCCGTCCCCGAAAGACGAATAGGAACCATGTCGCACAGTGCCTTTCCCGATACCGATATCGCCGTACCCGACGTCGATGTCGTGGCGGACGTGGTGGCGGACTTCCTCGCCGCGGCCCGCGATTGGCCGCATCGTCCCGCCGTCATGCACAACGGGACCACCACCACCTATCAGGACCTTGCCGAGCGGGTCCGCCTGACCGCCGCGGGCTACCGCGCCTGCCGCTCGCGCGCCGACGGGGCCGCCGAGCTGATCGGCGCGCTGGTCTCGCACACGCCCGCCGTGGTGGAGCACCTGCTCGGGATCCTGCAGGCCCGCGGCGCCTACTGCCCGATCGATGCCGCTCTGCCGTCGGGCCGCAAGGAGGCGCTCGCCGCGGCGCTGGGGCTCGACCGGCTGTTCGCGGTGGGCCCGGTCCCCGGCGACGTCGCGAACCTTCGGGTCGAAACACTCGACACCGGCGCGATGCCGGTGGATGCCGCTGTGCCGCAGCCCGTGTGGCGGCGGGACGATCCGGCATACGTGCTGTGCACGTCGGGCTCGACCGGGACGCCGAAGCCGGTGGTGGTCTCCCGGCATGCCCTGACCGTCACGGTGCGCGCGCTGCGAGACCTCTTCGGGCTGTCCCCCGAAGACCGCGTGCTGCAATTCGCCTCGCTCGGCTGGGACACCTGCCTGGAGGAGATTCTGCCCGCGCTGACCGCCGGCGCGACACTGGTTTTCGACGACGGCGCCCATGGCGGCTCGTTCCCGCGCTTCGTGCGCATGCTGGCGGAACGGGAAGTCAGCGTGCTCGACCTGCCCACGGCGTTCTGGCACGAACTGGTGCTCTTCCTGCACGAGGAGGGTGCTGCGCTGCCGCCCTGCGTCCGGCTGGTGGTGATCGGCGGTGAGCGGGTCGATCCCACCCGGCTGCGGCAGTGGCGCGCGCTTGACGCCGGACACATCAGATTGCTCAACACCTATGGGTGCACCGAGACGACGATGATCACCCACGCGGCACAGCTGGCCGGCCCCGGCGCCGAACCCGAAGTCGCGGCCGACGACGCCGAGGCGCCGCTGGGCCGCCCGCTCGCCCACGTGCGCGATCACGTCACCGAGGAGGGGGAGCTGCTGGTGGCGGGCCCCTCGCTGGCCACCGGCTACCGCGGGATGCCGGAACTCACGGCAAAGGGGTTCCCGGTCACCGATCACGGGTCCGGACCGGCGCGGTGGTTCCACACCGGCGATCTGGTCGTTCGGGGCGAACGCGGTTTGCTGTATTCCCGCGGCCGCGCGGATGAACAGGTGAAAGTCCTTGGCGTCCGGGTGCATCCGGCCGAGGTGGAGGCCCACCTCAACGCCCATCCCGCGGTCTCGGGTGCCGTCGTGCTGGGCGAGCGGATGCTCGGGCACACGACGCTGACGGCGTACGTCGCGCCGGCCGGGGAGGTCTCGCCGGCCGAGCTGAAGCGCTACCTGCGTGACCGCCTGCCCAGCCAATTCGTGCCCAGCCGAGTCAAATTCGTCGCCGCGTTGGCCCACACGCCGACGGGCAAAGTCGATCGGGCGGCAACGCGCCGTGCCGCAGCGGACTACAACAGCAAAGGAGCAGGCCAATGAGCGCCGACCACATCGTCGACATCTTCAGACGGGTCCTCGGCACGCCCGAGGTGAACGAGAGTTCGGACTTCTTCGAGCTCGGCGGCGATTCGCTGCTCGCGACGCGGGTGCTCAGCGCGATCGCCCGCGAATTCGGGACGGAGTTGATGTTCGAGGACTTCGTCGACGACCCAACGGCGGACGGGCTTTTCGCCAAAGTCGCAGGCGCAGCCGCGAAGTGAACGGCAACGGCATGCGCGTGGTCGTCGTGGGCGCCGGGCTGGCCGGGCTGACGGCCGCGGTCGACCTGGTGGCGGCGGGCGCGGATGTCACGGTGCTGGAGGCGCGCGACCGGGTCGGCGGCAGGATGCATGGCATCCCGGTGTCGGAGGACGCCTTCGCCGACGGCGGTGCCGCCTATCTCGGCGTGCGGCACACCGAACTGCTCGCGATGCTGCGGGAGAACGGGCTCGGGCTGGCATCGACGGGGATGGTGGGGGACAGCACCTTCCTGGTCGCGGATCGGCACACGACAACGGCGAGCCGGATGCCCCCGCTGGACGCGATCGCCCTCGGGGATCTCTTCGACCGGCTGGAGGAACTCGTCGAGCAGGTGGTGCCCGCCGCACCGTGGCTGAGCCCGCGCGCGGAGAGCCTGGACCGGCTGACCGCCGCCCGCTGGCTCGCCGACGAGGTCGGCCATCCGGACGCGCGGACCTTCTTCCCGCTGTTCATCGGCGAGATGATGGCGGCCGACCCGGCCGCGATCTCCGTGCTGCACATGGCGTTCTACCTGAGTTCGGGCGGCGGGATCCGTTACCTCAACGCGTTCCAGGGCGGGGCGCAGGAGTGGCGGATCGACGGTGGCTCGCACCAACTGTGCGAAGCGCTGGCCGCCCAGCTCGGCGATCGGGTGCGGCTGGGCGAGCCGGTGTACGCCATCGACCAGGAGGGGCCCGACACCGTTGTGGTGCAGTGCGGTTCGGCCGGCGACGGGACCCGGTCGCAGTACCGCGCCGACAGGGTCGTCGTCGCGATACCGCCGCTGCTGGCGCAGCGGATCGAGTTCCGCCCCGGCCTGCCGTCGCCGCGGGCGACAACGGTCACCGGCCGCGGCTGCGCGATCAAGGTGCATCTGAGCTACCCGGCTCCGCTGTGGCGCGAACAGGGGCTGTCCGGGTGGTCGGTCAGCACCCACGGGCCGCTGCTGTCCACGGTCGACGACTCGCCGCCGGACCAATCCGTGGGTGTGCTGACGGGATTCGTGACGGGCGCGGCCGCGTCGAGCTTCAGTGCGCTCTCGCCGGTCCAGCAGCGCGACGCGGCGCTCGAGCATGCCCGCCGGCTGTTCCCGCAGCTGCCGCCGCCGACGCGCTGCACAGTGACCGACTGGGTGGCCGAGGAATACAGCAGGGGATGTTATGCCGCCCTGTTCGGCCCCGGGGACTGGTTGAAGCTGGGGCCGACCCTGACGGCGCCCCACGGCCGCGTGCATTGGGCGGGCACCGAAACCAGCCTGGAGTTCTTCGGCCTGATGGAGGGCGCGATCAGGTCGGGACGCCGCGTCGCGAACGAATTGACCCACGGCGCCGAACCGGCGTCCGCCTCGCGAAAGGTGATGTCACTGTGACGAATATCCTCGAGACGACGAACCTCGTCGACACCACGCGTAGCGGGTTCAACGCCGCGATCGACCAGCCCTACGCCTATGCCCGCAAGCCGTTGTCCGAACCGGACTGGCGTCGGTACCCGGGCTGGGCGGCGGTGACCGACGCCGAGTGGCGCGACCCGCAATGGCAGCGGGCGCACTCCGTGAAGAACATCGACCAGTTGCGCGCGGTGGTCGGCGACCTCCTCGACGATCGGTTCTACGCCGACCTCGCCGCCGATCAACGGCAACGGGCCACCATGTCGATGCTGCTGCCGCCGCAGATGCTCAACACCATGGCACCGGAAACCGCGCCGGGACGCCACGGCCTGACCGAGGCGTTCTATGCCGACCCGATCCGGCGGTACATGCTGCCGCTGCTCAGCGACCGCGACGCGGAATGGGGCTCACACCCGCACGCGGAGCGGGATTCGTTGCACGAGAGCGACATGTGGGTCGTGGAGGGCTTGACCCATCGGTACCCCACCAAGGTGCTCGCCGAGCTGGTGTCGACCTGCCCGCAATATTGCGGCCACTGCACGCGGATGGATCTGGTCGGCAACTCCACGCCGACGGTACGCAAGACCAAGCTGACCCTGCAGCCGGCCGACCGGCAGGAACAGATGCTGGTATACCTGCGCGCCACCCCGACGGTGCGTGACGTCGTGGTGTCCGGCGGGGACGTGGGTAACGTCCCCTGGCCGCGGCTGGAGTCGTTCCTCGTACGGTTGCTCGAGATCGACACCGTCCGCGACATCCGCCTGGCGTCGAAGGCTCTTTCCGGCCTGCCGCAGCACTGGCTGCAACCGAGGGTGCTCGACGGCGTGTACCGCACCGCGCACGTCGCCGCCGCCCGCGGCGTCAACCTGGCGTTGCACACCCACATCAACCACGTCCAGTCGGTGACCCCCCTGGTGGCGGCGGCGGCGCGGGCGCTGCTCGACGCGGGCCTGCGCGACGTGCGCAACCAGGGCGTGTTGTTGCGCGGCGTCAACGCGACCGCGGCCGACCTGCTCGATCTGTGCTTCGCGCTGCAGGGCGAGGCGAACATCCTGCCGTACTACTTCTACATGTGCGACATGATCCCCAACGCCGAGCACTGGCGGATTCCGCTGTGGGAAGCCCAGCAGTTGCAGTCGGAGATCATGGGCTACCTGCCGGGCTTCGCCACGCCGCGACTGGTCTGCGACGTTCCCTACGTCGGCAAGCGATGGGTCCATCAGGTCATCTACTACGACCGCATCCGCGGCATCTCGCACTGGAGCAAGAACTACCGCACCGGACTGGACGGATCGGATATCGACGCGCTGAACCGGGTGTACCCGTATTACGACCCCATCAGCAGCCTGCCGTCCTCCGGGCAGGCCTGGTGGCGGAAGCTCTGCAACCGCAGCCCCGAACCGGCCGTCGCACCCGGCTACGAGCAGTACCTGATTCCCGACGGCGCCGCGCTGGCCGGCCGCTGGATGTGATCAGTCCCTCGAGATGGGTTGGAACACAGTGGGGGCAGGCTTGTTCGTGCCAGGTTCGCCGTCGTCGCCGATCGGGTGGTGAAGGCGAAAACGCGTCGGGCTGCGTCGCCGGTGAGAGCGCCCGGTCGAATGCGGCGGCGGGAGACGGCCCCGGTAGCTGCAGGTCCTGCACCGTTCGCGCCGCTTGGGCTACTGTCGATCGCGTGGTGACGACGCAGGGCACGCAGGTGCGCGAACTCGCGTGGACGGTGGTGGGGGCATCGGCCGGAAGCCTCGCGCGCTACTGGGTCGCCCAGCTGTGGCCGGGCCGCATGCTTGAGGCGATGCTCGGCCTCACCGCGGCCGCGGCCTGCGTCGCGGGCTTCGCCCTGCTCGCACCGCTGCGGGCCGCCGTGCGCACGGTGCTGCTGGCCGCCGGCGGGGCCGCGGCCAGCATCAGCACCATGGCGACGCTGGTCGCGTCGGCAACACCCGTGCACTCGATGCTCGTGCTCGCCGGCTTCTTCGGCTGTGCGGTGGCCGGCGTGCTGGTGGGCATGCTGGCGGTACCGTCCGTCCCGCCCACCGTGCAACGCGATGAACGACTCTGAGAGCCGCTGTGGACGCGATCCTGTTCGCCTCCGGCTCGGCAGTCGGGGCGGTGTTGGCGTGGTTGGTGGTCCGCGGTGGGCCGAGCCGTTCAACGGTGCTGGCGCTCAACGGAATCGCGTGTGGGCTGTTCGGCGCACTGGGATCGGCGAGTTTGGGTGCCAACATGCCCGCGGTTGAATTCGGCTTCGGCCTCTTGGGCACGGCGGCGCCACTGACGTTGTGCCTGAATCGGTCGGTCATCGGGAGCGTGGGAATCCCCGCCACGGTCCGCCACCTCGCCGTCGGCCTCGCGTTCGCCCTGGTGTCCGGCATCGGCTGTGCCACAGTGGGGTTCGTGGCGGTGCACGGCGTGCGCCAGATCTCCGGCAAGGAACGTCGCGGCATCCACGTGGGCTGTCCGTCCACCGTGTCGCCGGAGTCGGTCCGCATCTCCACCGCAGTCTCATGAGATCGACGTCGTTCCGCCGCTTGGCCGCCTGGACCTGCCTGCTGTTGCTGGCCGTCGTCCTGGCGTTGCCGTGGGCACCTCCGCCCCGGTGCGCCGAGCGGATGCCCGCGCAGCCGGGCGCCTCCACGCCGTATCTGCCCTTCGACATGGACGAGGCCCCCACGCAGCGCAAGGTCTTCGCCCACTACATGCCGAATCTGCCGATCTCGATCGACAACAAGAACGGGGACGAAGACTATTACGCCCAGCAGTACCTGGCGGTCAACGGCGAGAACGGCGTACACGCCGCCTACGGCGGACTGCTGCGGGACAGGCCGCTGCCCCGGGCGCACAGTTCCAACCCCGACTGGCGGGTGGCCGACCTGGAAGCCGAGATCGGGCAAGCCAAGAGCGTGGGCATCGACGGGTTCGCGGTAGACGTGCTCGCGCCCCGCAGCGCGTCCGATGACGTCGACCGACTGCTGCGCGCGACCGAGGCGATGGGAAATTTCACGGTCCTGATCACCGCCGACATCTCGAGCCCGCTGGGGGCGATGGCCCCGGCCGACTTCGCGGCGGACATCGCGCCGTACCTGACCGCACCGGGGGCCTTCCACCTGTCCGACGGCCGGGCCGTCCTGGGCGCCTTCGCCGCCGAGCGGCAGTCGACGGAGTGGTGGGTGAGCGTCATCAGCACCCTGCGCGACAAATCCAACGTCGATGTCGCCTTCGTCCCGACCTTCCTCGACGTGGCCGACAACCTGGAGCGATTCGCCGGCTTCAGCTATGGATTCAGCGAGTGGGGGGGACGAAGCCCCAACGCCATGGCGGTCCAGGACAGCGGCCACGGCTCCCCGGTGGATGTCATCCGGCGCGCGCATCAGCTCGGCAAGCTATGGATGCAGCCGGTGCCCTTCCAGGACAATCGGCCGCGCAGCGGCATTTTCGTGGAGTCGGCCAACGGCGTGACTAACCGCCTGGCGTGGCAACTCGCCGAGCAACAGCATGCCGAGTGGGTGCAGTTGCTCACCTGGAACGACTACGTGGAGACGACCGCGATGGCGCCGTCGGTCGCCCACGGCTGGCGCATCCTGGACATGAACGCCTACGACATCGCGTGTTTCAAGTTCGGTGGGCCTCCGCGCATCGTGCGCAACGCGCTGTATCTGTCGTACCGGGCTCAACCGTTCGGCGCGCTGCCGGTGTACCCGGAATCCTCCCTGATGCACCTGCTGCCGACCAGCGTGCCGGCCCGCGACATGATCGAAGTTGTGGCGTTCGCGACGGGGCCGTCGCGCGTCGTCATCAAAACCGGCCCGCACGAGTACTCGTGCGACGTCCCCGAGGGCCGGGGAATCTGCACCTTCCCGTTGAGCCTCGGGCCGATCGCGGCCGAGATGTGGCGCGACGGCGCGGTGGTCGCCACGGCGCGGTCCAACGCCGACGTCACCAACACGCCCTATGTGCAAGACCTTCAGTACCGCGTGGTGGGGGGTCTGCGGTAGATTGCCGAACCCTGGCCGCGCGGGGATCCGCGCCAAACGGGTGCGAGCGGCCGGGCGCGCCGCGCGCCGGTCCGCGGCCGTGCTCGCCGTGCTGGCCCCGGTGCTGGTGGCGGTGAACGGTGTATGCGGCTACCTCGTTTTCGCCAGAGCCGCAGACAGCGTCGTGTCGCACGTGGATGCCGTGGTCGTGCTGGGCGGCGAGCACGACGGTCGGGAGGGCTACGGTGTGGCGTTGGCGCGGCAGGGGCTTGCCCCCACCGTGGTGCTGTCGAACCCCTACCCGGCCACGGACCGCGTGATGAGCCGGATCTGTTCCGGGCAGCACGGCGCGGTGCGGGTGATCTGCCCGCGGCCCGAGCCGCCGACGACCCGCGGGGAGGCCATGATGACGCGACGTCTGGCGCTCGAGCACCACTGGAAACAGGTCATGGTCGTCACGTGGCGCTACCATCTGCCCCGGGCGCGTCTGTTGTTCTGCCAATGTTTGTGCGCGAGTGGGGTTTCGGTAACGGCCAAGGCCGTGCCCCGCCAGTACGTGCTGCCCGTGTGGTACTGGGAGTACATCTATCTCTACCAGTTCGCGGGCATCGCGAAGGCGCTCCTCGTCGGTCACTGCTAGAGCGGCGGACCAGCAGCCGGGCGGGGCCTAACGCCGGCCCGACAGCTCGCCCAACGCGTCGCTGTCGACGACGAACCGTGTGTCGTGGTCGAGGTCCTCGGGCAGGATTCCCATGGGCTCGTCGACGATGTGGCCCCCCATGACATAGGTGTCCCGCGAAAACCATTCGCCCTGCGTGCCGCGCTTCCATACGGCCGGGGAACCGGCGTAGAGGCCTTTCCTGCCGTCCGCGCCGCCGCCGCGCATCAGCGTGGAGTTGGCCCCCAGCAGCGACTCGTCCGGCAGTGCGGCACCCTTGAGCAGCACGGCGCGGCTGCCCACCAGCGAGTGGTGGCCGACCGTGATGCGTCCCACCGACTGTTGGTCGGTCGCGAAGTCCGGCTCGTGCGTCTGCATCAGGCACCTGTTTCCGCCGACCATGCAGAACGCTCTGAGGACGATGGTTCCCGAGCAGTCGAGATAGTTGCGGCTGCCGATCTTGGCGCAGGTTCCCATGAACAGGGTGCCGGCCTGACTGTCGTAGTCCCGATAGATCGGATGCGCGGAGACCCAGTTCCACGACTCGATGATGACGTGGTTGCTGAGCCGTACGTGGCGCATCCGCCGGAAGACGTTGAAGGGGCCGATCCGCACATCATGGTCGATTTCGAACTTCTCCACACCCACAACGAGGTTCGGGCCGATGTGCGAGGACGGGTGGATGTCGTGACCGAACAGTCTCAACAGCCGATTCTTCAGCCGCGAGGCGGGCAACAGCCAGCAGAACGCTTCGATGAGGACTCTCATTGCAAGCGGCCCCCGGCGTCCGGGGCGAAGGCTCGCGGGGGAAGGTGAAACAGGTCGAGACTCATCAACGGCCCTTTCGTGTCGGGATTCTGCACGCCGGCGGGTGGGTGACACAGGTGGAGTCGCGGATGCGTGGCTCGCAATCCGCCCGGCAGTCCACACCCGGCCCAAGAGCCGCCCCCGGCGATGGAATCCCCCTCGACGGTTCGGGCTCCCGTCGCCGGTCGCCCCGCCACGAGGCCGCATCGCTGCAAGTCGTCGTGACGGACCTGCCGGGCCTGTCCGGGGTCTTCGTGCCCGTCGCACTCACCATGCCTAAATACTACAAGCCCGCGATTAGCGTTGCAGCCATTCTTAAAGTATGTAATATGACCAAGGTGAGGGCGATCGGTTTCGACTTCTGTCGTTTCGATCGGCACGACGAGGGGGCGAACGGTGCGGTGCGGTGTCAGTCGCGGTGATGCGTGGTCAGCCGGTGGCGCCGGCTACGGCCCGAACGGCATCGCCCGCGCCGCGGCGCGGGCAGGCCGGGTTTCGTGCCGACGGGCCCGGGTGCAGCGGCGCGGAGCCGCGAACCGGGCACCGGCCGCACCACTTTGACAGGCTCGGCTGAAAAGGACGCATGGATGAAAAAGGCTTTGATCACCGGTATCACTGGTCAGGACGGCTCGTACCTGGCCGAGTTGCTGTTGCGCAAGGGGTACGAAGTACACGGGTTCATCCGGCGTGCCTCCACCTTCAACACGTCGCGTATCGAGCACCTCTACGTCGACCCCCACGACCCCGACGCCCGGCTGTTCCTGCACTACGGTGACCTGTCGGACGGCTCGCGACTGGTGACCCTGCTCTCGAAGATCGATCCCGACGAGGTCTACAACCTCGCGGCACAGTCCCACGTCCGGGTCAGCTTCGACGAACCCGAACACACCGGCAACACGACCGGCCTGGGGTCGATCCGCCTTCTGGAGGCCGTGCGCATCGGGAAGGTCAACTGCAGGTTCTACCAGGCATCGAGCTCGGAGATGTTCGGCGCGTCGCCCCCGCCGCAGAATGAGGAGACCGCGTTCTACCCGCGTTCTCCCTACGGTGCGGCGAAGGTGTACGCCTACTGGATAGCGCGAAACTACCGCGAGGCGTACGGCATGTACGTGGTCAACGGGATTCTGTTCAACCACGAGTCCCCCCGGCGCGGCGAGACATTCGTGACCCGCAAGATCAGCCGTGCCGCGGCACGCATCAAGGCGGGACTCGACCAGCACCTCTACCTGGGCAACCTGGACGCGGTCCGCGACTGGGGCTACGCGCCGGAGTACGTGGAGGGCATGTGGCGGATGCTGCAGGCCGACGAGCCCGAAGACTACGTGCTGGCCACCGGAGCGGCGTTCACGGTTCGCGACTTCGTGGAAGCGGCGTTCAATCACGTGGACCTGGACTGGAGGGAACACGTCCGCTTCGACCAGCGCTATCTGCGCCCCACGGAGGTCGACGCCCTGATCGGCGACGCGAGCAAGGCCGAGCGGCTGGTGGGATGGCGCGCATCGGTGCGGGCGCCGGAGCTGGCGCGAATCATGGTCGATGCGGACATCGCAGCCCTGAAAGAAGCGGGCAGCCCCGGGATCGACACACCGATGCTGCCGGTTTGGAGCTGAGTCACCTTGGAATACAAGCGCTTTTCGCCAGGCCCTGTGGACCGCCACGCGCCGGTGTACGTGGCGGGCCATCGCGGGATGGTGGGTTCCGCGATCTGCCGGCAGCTGTCGGCGCGCGGCTTCACCAACGTCCTCACGCGCACGCACGAGGAACTCGACCTCACGGATCGGCACGCGACCTTCTCGTTCTTCGAGCAGGCGCGGCCGCAGGTGGTCGTGCTGGCGGCGGCCCGGGTCGGCGGCATCCTGGCCAACAGCACCTTCCCGGTCGACTTCATCTCGGACAACCTGCAGATCCAGGTCAACGTCCTCGACGCGGCTCTGGGCCAGCGGGTGGAGCGCCTGTTGTTCCTCGGATCCTCTTGCATCTACCCGAAATTCGCTCCCCAGCCGATCGCCGAGGATTCGCTGCTCACCGGCGCGCTCGAACCGACCAATGACGCCTACGCCATCGCGAAGATCGCCGGGATCATCCAGGTGCAGTCCGTGCGTCGCCAGTACGGGCTGCCGTGGATCTCGGCCATGCCGACGAACCTCTACGGTCCGCACGACAACTTCTCGGAGACCACCTCGCACGTGCTGCCGGCGCTGGTTCGCCGGTACGACGAGGCCAAGGCCGCCGGTCAGGCGACGGTGACCAACTGGGGTAGCGGTGCACCGCGACGCGAGTTTCTGCACGTGGACGACATGGCCTCGGCCTGCCTGCACCTGCTGGAAAACTACGACGGGCCAAGCCAGGTCAACGTCGGCACCGGCACGGATCACACGATTCGCGAGGTCGCCCAGATTGTCGCCGACGCGGTCGGCTACACCGGCGAGACCCGATGGGACACCGGCAAACCTGACGGGACGCCTCGAAAGCTGTTGGATGTCAGCCGCTTACGGGCCACCGGCTGGACGGCTCAGATCCCCCTGGAGCGGGGAATCGCCGAGACCGTCGACTGGTACCGCAACCATCACCTGTCTGCGAGGGTCTAGCGTGGCCGGCCGAGCGCTGCTCGTCGCGGCCGCCGTCGCAGAGACAGACCAGACCATCACACCGCACGGCCATTCGGCGGCGGACACACAGCGGAGCGGCGGTCCCCTCGGGCGGCGACCGAACGTGCCGGGATATCCCAAAACAGCCATCCGGGTCTCGGCTTGCCGATCGGACGTGAGGCCCGCCCATGAAGAAAGCTGCTGGTGAAGGCATGGTTGCGACCGAGCAGGTGACAAGACTCTCAGACAGGAACCGGCGTGCGGGGGCGCGTTTCTCGCTGCGCGACTTCACCGGTGACAATTACAGCCGGGGCAGGCCGTTGCCGGTGCAACTGCTGTGGATGGTGGTTTCGCGCGCCGTCGCCATGCGGTGGTGGTGTCCCAACCGGGCGCGGGTGTTCATACTGCGCAGCTTCGGTGCGCGCATCGGACGCGGTACCCTCATCCGCCACGACGTACGCATCCACTGGCCCTGGAAACTGACCATCGGGCACGACACCTGGATCGGCGAATCGGCCTGGATCCTCAACCTCGAGCCCGTGACCATCGGCTCGAACACCTGCATCTCCCAGGACGTGCTGCTGTGCACCGGCAGTCACGATCGGTTCAGCCCCACCTTCGAGTTCGACAACGCGCCGATCTTCATCGGGGACTCGGTGTGGATCGCGGCGCGGGCGACGATCCTGCGCGGCGTTCGTATCGCCGACGGCGCCACGGTCGGCGCCACCGGACTGGTCGTCGAGGACGTCCCGGAGGGCGCCACCATTTTGCCCCCGCGCGCACAGGCGAGGGTGAAGTCGTGAAGGTCAAAATCGTTGGGATCAACTACTTCCCGGAGGTAACCGGGATAGCCCCCTACACCACCGGCATGGCGGAGGGCTTGGCGGCGTTCGGCCACGAGGTCAGCGTGGTCACCGGACTTCCGCACTACCCGGAGTGGCGAATCTACGACGGTTACGGTTCCCGGCGCACCTACCGCGAAACCCTCAACGGCGTCACGATCGAACGTCTGAGGCACTACGTGCCCGAAAAGCCAAGCCCCCGCAACCGCATCCTGATGGAAGCAAGCTTCGCCAAAGCGGTGCTGGCGACGGACTTCGACCGGTCGTCGGTCGTGATCGCCATCAGTCCCTCGCTCCTGGCGACGGCCGGCATCGTCGCCGCGGCACGGATGCGAAAGGTGCCCGTGGGCGTCGTCGTCCAAGACCTGTACGGGAAGGGCGTCGTGGAAACCGGCGCCATGGGCGGTAAGGCGGCCGGGATGGTCACCCACCTCGAGGCGCGGGTGCTGCGGGCGGCGTCGGGGGTGGCCGTGATCCACGACCGGTTCCTGACCGCCCTCGACAGCGCCGGTGTCGACAGTGCCAAGTCGACGGTGATCCGCAACTGGACACATGTCGGCGACACGAACGATCTCGCACCCCACGATTCGGTCGGGGTCCGCCGCAAGTACGGCTGGGGTGAGGACGAACTGGTCATCGTCCATGCCGGCAACATGGGAGTCAAACAGGGGCTCGAGAACGTCGTGGCCGCCGCCCGGCTGGCCGCCGACGAGCTACCGCGCGGCAGGGTCCGGTTCGCGCTGCTCGGCGACGGCAACCAGCGGCGCAAGCTTCAGGAGTGCGGCCAGGACATTTCCGCGCTGCAGTTCATCCAGCCGCTGCCAGACAACGAGTTCCGCGCCGTCCTGCAGACCGCGGATGCCCTGCTGGTCAACGAGAGGCCGGGCGTGGGGGACATGGCCGTGCCCAGCAAGCTGACCACCTACTTCATGACCGGCAAACCGGTCGTGGCCGCCACCGACGAGTCGAGTGCGGCCGCCGACGAGGTGCGTGCCGCCAGGGCCGGTGTGATCGTGCCGCCCACCGACCCGCACGCCCTGCTCGAGGCGGTGCTGAGCGTCGGGGCGGACACGACCGAGGCCCAGCGGTTGGGGGAAGCGGGCAGGCGGTTCGCGCGCGAGGTGCTCGATCGCGGCAGCGCCATCCGTCGCTACGAGAACTGGTGCCACGAACTGGCCGCATCGACTTCGAGGGTGGTGTGCGACCGATGACCTGGCGCGAGGGATTGTCGTCGTTCGTCGGGCGCCTGCCGGCCCGTCAGATCGGTAGGGCGGCGTCGTGGGACGGCGGGACCGCCGTCAAGACCAGAACGGTCCGGGTCGGCCAACTCGACGTCGCCTCGGCCGGTGCACCCGTCTGGGTGGTCGCCGGCCCGGTCCGCAAGGATGCGGGTAGTCGCGCGGGCGCGGTGCTGGACCGGATGGCGAGCATGGGGCCGCATTTCCGGGTGGGGCTGGGGCCGTCGCCGCACACCAGGCGGTGGCGCTACACCGAGAAGCCGAGTCGCAACGCGAAGGCAACCGTGGACATATCCGGGTGTGCCACCGCGCAGCAGGTGCTCGACCGCGTCGTGGGACACCCGGTCGCCGCGCCGATCTCGGTGGCACAGGCGGGCGAGTACCTCTGCGTCCGTTTCGACCACGGAATCGGTGACGCGCATCTCATGACCGAGACGGTGGCCGCGTTGTCGCACGCGACCGACGGCTTCGCCGACCCGCCGCCCGTGCCGACCATCACCAGCCCGGTGCGGGTCGCGATCGGGCACAACCTGAAAGCGGGATTGAGCGAGGTCACACGGCAGGCGGTCGGCCTGGCGCAGGCGCGGTCGTTCCCGAGCCTGGCCGGGCAGTCCGCGGCGCGCCGGCCGCAGAGGGTGCCGGGGCTCCCGGAGACGCAGGCGTGACGGGAGGCTACCGCGCGGTCTTCGTCAAGAGCGAGGAGCGCTTCGCCGACCAGGTGCGGGCCTGGCGCGACGCCACCGGGGGGTGTACTTCGCTGACGGCGTTGCTCATGTGGTCGATCTGCCGGGCGCTGCGGGACGCCGGCGTGACGCTGGCCGACGATTGCGGTGTGCTCGTCGACCTTCGCCGGTTCCTGCCGGCCGGGGCGCACACCCTTGCGAACTTCTGCACGGTCGCGCGCGTGCGCGGGGCCGCCGACACGTCCTACGAGAAGTTCTCCGCCGAACTCCGGGCCACGGCCGAGTCGGTCGGGCCGCTGGTCAAGCTCGCCGCCTACCTGGGCTCGACGCGGTTGTGTGCGGCGCTCCGCGGCCGCCGGGGCCAGCCGTGGTGGGTCGCCGGTTCTCCGCAAGGCTCCGTGGTGCACCTGACGATCTCGGACATATCGAAGATGCCGGCGCTCGCCAAGATCGCGTGGACCAGGCCGGCGGAGGCCGAACTGGCCGTAGCGCTCCCGCCGGGCAGCCCCGCGCATCTGTCGACCGCGCTGCGCGTGACCGCCCACGGCTCGGTCCAGGTGACCGCGACGTTCCCGGCCGCCCTGGTGGCCGTTGACACGGTCCGGGGCGCTCTGCAAGCCGCGCTCACTCTGGAAAACCTCTGTGCACCACCAGAAATCACGTGCGCGGTCGACGGGAACAGCGCGGCATGAGAATCCTGCACGTGGTGACGCTGGTCACCCCGGACGGGGCCTACGGAGGGCCCACCCGGGTGGCGGTCAACCTGTGTTCGGCGCTGCGCGAGCAGGGCCATGACGCGGTGATCGCCGCAGGCGCCAGCGGGTTCGACGAGCCGCCGGCCGCCGTCGGCGGTGTGCCCGCCCGGCTGTTCCCCGCCAAGCGGGTGGTACCGGGCTTCGGCTACGCGGCGACACGGGCCCCGGCGTTGGGTCCGTGGATCAGGGAACACGCGGTCAAGTTCGACCTCGTCCACGTCCACCTGGCGCGCGACCTGGTGACCCTGCCCGCCGTGGCCACCCTGCGGCGCATGCGAATCCCGTTCGTCGTGCAGACGCATGGCATGATCACCCCCCACAGTCACCCGCTCGCGGCGCCCATCGACCGGATGTGGACGATCGGGCTGCTGCGCGCCGCGGCGGCGGTCTTTCATCTGAATGCGGCCGAGCGCCATGACCTGTGCGCGGTCGGCGGCTCCGGGCTGCGGCTGCGCCAGCTGCGCAACGGCGTGGCGATGCCCCCCGTCACCGGCGATCGTCGCCCCGCGGGGGAACTACCCGAGGTGTTGTTCTTCGCGCGACTGCATCAACGCAAGAGGCCGGAGGTCTTCGCCGAGGCCGCCCTGGCGTTGCTGCGGTCGGGCGTCCGTGCGCGATTCGCGATCGTCGGGCCCGCGGAAGGGGCCGAGGCGGGCGTCGACGCGGTCGTCTCGCAGGCGCGCGCGGAAGGTTTCGGCGACGAGTTGATCAGGCGCGAAGCCGCCGTCCCGCCCGAACTTGCCGGGGAGCGAATGGCCGCCGCGTCCGTCTACGTGCTGCCCGCGGTGCGGGAACCGTTCGGCATGACCGTGATCGAGGCCCTCATGCTCGGCATCCCGGTCGTCATCGGTGCCGATGCGGGGCTGGCGGATTTCGTCGAAACCCACGACTGCGGTCTGGTCGTCGACGGCCGCCCGCAGTCCTTCGCGCAGGCCATCTCGGATCTGCTGTCCGACGAGTCGCGCGCCCGCGCGATGGGCCGGCGGGGGCGATCGGCCGTCGAGGCGGAGTACAGCATCGCCGGCGTCGGGCGCGAACTCGAGCAGATCTACGGCCAGATCCTGGAAAAGGGTGTCGGATGACGATTCTCGAGGCCCGCCGCTCAACCGGAACCCTGGTGGAAGTCGGCTTCGCCCTGGTGCTCACAGCCATCGTGGCCGCGTCGCTGTGGTGGGGATACCTGCGGGAGAACGCCCCGATGGGCACCGGCATAAGGGTCCAGGCGGACTTCACGGGCATGCCCAACGGGCCGGCGCCGGCCCACTTCGAGGACGGTCGGCCCGCTACCGTGCTGGCATCGTCCGGCCAACCCGGCGACCAGTTCAGGATCAGCGACGGCCAGCTGACCTACCAGCCCACCACGCAGGGGACCGCCGTCGCGTATTTCAGCACCCCCGACCTCGGCGCGTCGGTGAAGAGCATGGGCGCCCGCTTCACCTTCCGGGCCGGCCCCGGGCCGAAATCCGGTACGCAGAGCGCCATCACGTTCGTGGTGTCGAGAGGCATCGACCAACGCGTGCCACCGATGGTGCGGCCGC
Source organism: Mycobacterium sp. TH-M103 (assembly GCF_057473785.1). NCBI lineage: Bacteria > Bacillati > Actinomycetota > Actinomycetes > Mycobacteriales > Mycobacteriaceae > Mycobacterium > Mycobacterium sp. TH-M103. The sequence goes on along the minus strand of NZ_JBYCLG010000288.1, from coordinate 10,256 downwards.
TACCCGTCAACCTCGTCGTGACCCCGGTCAATTGGTACGTCAGCATGGTCCGCACCGACGCCGACAATCCCGAAGTGATCGCCGCGGGCGAATTCAAGACGCCCATGCGCGAGGACGGAAAGACCGCCTACGAGGCGCGCCTCAAGATCGACGGCGCCCAGGTCACCGTGGACTTGCCGGGAACCCACCGGGTCTTGTCGGATCCGCGGTTCTCCGAGTGGCAGGGCAATTTCGCCACCTTCGAGCTTTTCTCGAACCATGGAGCCACCGACTCGGTCGGGGCGTTCGAGAAAATCTGGGCGACGGGCAGCAGGGGCTAGCGCCATGTCCGACAGGTTGTCGATGAGAAAGGTCCGCGCGGTCTCCGGCGCAGCGGATCAAGTCTTCTCCAGCATGAGCAATGGCCTGATCATCTATGCGGTCGCGGTCGTGACGCCGCCGGATAAATTCGGTCAGATCGCCCTTCTCCTCACGCTTCTCGCCGCGGCCATCGGGGTGCTGCGCGGCGCACTGGGGACACCGCTGCTGTTGACGGCCGCGCGCGACCGGTCCGACATTCGGCGGGAGGGGTCCTTCGCGATCACCAGTGCCCTGCTGGCCAGCCCGATCGTCGGCGGCATCATGTGGGCGGTCCAGGGGTCGGGGATAGGTGCGCCGGCGCTGTTGATCGTTGCCGCGACGCCGATCGTGCTCGTCGGCGATGTGCTGCGCTACGTCGTCATCGCCGAGGGCCGACCCCATGTCGCGGCGCTCTGGGACGGCGTCTGGTTCGCCGGTTCGGCCGCATTGTTGGTGGCGACGTGGCTGCATTGGTCGATGGCGACCGCCGTGGACCTCATCGGCGGCTGGGCCGCGCTGGCGCTGATTGCCCTGCTCGGATTGCTGATCGGTGTGCGCGTCGCCCCGCGGTTCACTCAGCTGCCGGCGTGGATGGCCGACGGCTGGCAGCATCGGGCGCGGTACGGCACCGAGTCCGGCCTGGAACAGACGACGGCGTTCGCGGTGCTGCTTTTCGCCGCTTTGGTGTTGAGCCCCGGGGTAACTGCCGCACTGCGCGGCGCCACGGCGTTGCTGGCGCCTCTCGCCATCTTGACGAGTGCGATCCCGCTGGTGGTCATTCCGGACAGCAGGCGGCAGAACATGACACCGCCGCAGGTGTGGAGGTCGCTGGCCCGTATCGCTTCGGCCTCCACTTCCGGGGCGATCTTGATCGGCGCGGCGCTGTACTTCCTGCCCGCCACCATCGGTGAATTAGTCCTGGGCCACACCTTCCGGGAAGCGCAGGCGATCACCCCCATCATCGCCTTCGAGTACGCGGTGGGCTCCTGGATCATCGCGGTCACAATCCATTTGCGAACCTTCAACCGAAGCGCCGACGCACTGCGGCTCAAGGCGGGTTATGTGCTGCTGATGATCCTCACTGCCCTCGGCGGGGGGATGCTTTTCCGCACGGCTGCGGGAGTCGCGGTGGGCATCGCAACGGCGACCACCTTCATCACCGCGATCGCGCTGCTGTTGTTCAAGCCGTGGGCCAGGCCGGGCGACGGCACGACTCCCGAATTCCTCGAGCCGGTGGCACCGGACCCGCTGCGCGCCATCCGGTCCGGGCAGGGTGCCGGCTCCGGCGAAGCGGGCATCGTGGCCGCTTACCGCCATCTGCGCGGCGCCGTGCCGGGACCCGTGCCCGCCGCGGTCAAACTACGCCTGAACGGGCGGGTGCAGTCGAGCCAGGCGCTCATCACGTTGTGGGCCCTCGCGACGATGGTCATCTTCGTGCCCGCCGCCATCATCCGGTTCACCGGCGTCCCCACGAGCTCACTGTGGCTGTGGTCGCTGCCCGGCATCGCGATCAGCGGCGCCCGGTTCGCGTGGCTGCTGGGCAACGGAGAACGGCGGCTGTTCGAGGTGATGTTCTGGGGATACAGTTACGCATTCCTGGGCCTGGCCCCGTTGGTCCAGCTGCGGGAGAACGACTTTCCCGACACCGTGCCCCGCGTCGACAGCACCTACACGGCCGCGGCCGCGTTGATCGTCATCGTCGGATGTTGCGCCTTCCTGGCCGGCGCGGCTCTGGACAACGCCACGAAACTGGGCCGGAGTTGGCGGGCCACCCAGCGCAGCCGCGATGTCGCGGCGACGTTCACCGTCAACAACGCCCGACTGGTGTTGCTGTGCGGATTCGCCATCTTCGCCAACATGTACTACTGCTCGAAGGTCGGCTGGCTGCTGTTTCTCAAGAGCCGCACGGACGCATTGAACATCGAAGCGAACGCCTGGGGCGAGACCAACGTGGGTGTGATCATGCGCTCGTGCAGCTGCATGGCGCTGCTGGTGGCCTTCATCGCGCTGATGCGGTTCCGCAAGGAGGCGAAGCTCGCGAACCTGGGGGGCGAGAAGATCTCCGCCACCGTCATGCGCAGCAACTTGGTGCTGCTCGTCATCGTGGGGCTTCTCCTGGCGAACGCCATGAACCCGATCTCGAATGCCCGTTACCTCGCCGGGACCGCGATTCTCGCCGCCGCAACCGCTTTCGGGCTGTTCGCCACCACGCGACGTTTCCGCGCCACCTCGTGCGGGTTCCTGATCGGACTGCTGGTGATCTTCCCGCTCGCCGACGCATTCCGGGTCAGCACGCAGGCCGAGTTGAAGGCGACAAACCCCATCGCCTCGCTGCTGTCGCCCGATTACGACTCCTTCGCGGAGCTGATGAACGGGTACCTGGTCGGGGCACAACAGGGCATCGTGCCCGGCAAGCAGTTCTCCGGGGTGCTGCTGTTCTGGCTGCCCAGAACCATGTGGACCGAAAAGCCGGTCGACACAGGGATTTACATCGCCAACATGCGCGGCTACCCGTTCACCAACCTGTCCGCGCCCCTGTGGATCGAGATGTATCTGAATGGCGGCTGGATCCCGCTGGCGGCCGGCATGTTCGTGCTGGGATACGCCCTGCATCGCTGGGACACCCGGCTGGACACCGAATTCGACGTCTACCGGATGCCTGGCCTGCTCGGCTGCATCCTGCCGTTCTACATGATGATTCTGCTGCGCGGCTCGCTGCTGCAGGCCGCGTCGTTCCTGTTCTTCATCGGGGTGTTCTCGACATTCGTGCGCGAGAGGGAGACGAAGACGAGACCAGGTGTGGCGGCGGTGCCCCGCCAAGTGCGGCCCAACCGTCGCGTCGAGTTGGTGAGGACGGACTATGTCGGTGCTTGAGAAGTTGCGCGGCCTGCCCCGCGCTGTCGGGCTGGGCGCGGTCGCGGTGCTGGCGTTGATCGTCGGTGTCGTGGCCTACACCGAACTGCACGACACCGACCGCCCGCAAAGACAAGCCGGGCCGCGCTACCAGCCGCCCTTGTTGTCGACGATGTTCGACTACAAGCCCACGCTACTGGTCGTCAGCGACTCCTACGCCGGCAACTATCCCGACATGGTGGCCGACAAGCTGGGCTGGAGCCTGGCCGTGGATGCCCAGGACGGCACCGGTTTCGTCAAGGGGGCCAACAAAGACTCACCCGACGGCAAGCCGTTCATCGACCGGCTCGGCAGTGATGCGGCGACCTACAAGGTCGACTACGTGCTCATCGACGGCGGCCGAAGGGATCTCGGTGAATCCCCCGATGCGGTGGTGGCGGCCGTCGACAGGTACATCAACAAAGTCCACGCGGAGTGGCCCGGCGCCAAGATCATCGTCGTACTCCCCACCTCCGCCGCCGCGGAGCCCTCGCCGAACTACCCGGTGGTGGCGCAGGCGATCCAGCACGCGGCCGAAAGCGTCGGCGCGTATGTGATCGACCCGGTCGCGCAGGGCTGGTACCGCGATGTCGATGCGAAAACCCTGCTGTGGCGGGACGGCGCCCACCTCAACTACGCGGGTGACCTGTACTACGCGAACAAGCTCATCGCGAACCTTCAGCAGATGTTCGGCCGCAAGCCGACGTGTCTGGTCGTGGGCGACTCGTTCGGTGTCGGAACCGGCGACCCGCAGGTGGTCACCTATCCCCACCTGCTCGCGGACAAGATAGGCTGCAACCTGGCGCTGGACGCCGAAATCGGCACCGGGTTCCTGCATTCCATCGACAACCTCCCCATCCCGACCGCGCCGTTCATCGATCGCCTCGCCCGCGACGAGGCGACTTACCGGTACCACGTCGACTACGTCCTGATCGACGGCGGCCGCGACGACCTCGGGTCGATGCCGGAGCCGGTGGTGGCGGCGGCTGACGAGTACATCAAGAGGGTGCGCTCGGATTGGCCCAAGGCCAAGATCATCATCATCCTCCCGAGCTACGTCACCACACAGGCGGCGAGCAACTTTCCCGCCGTGGCCGAAGGGCTGCGCCGCGCGGCCGACAGCGTCGGGGCCCACGTCATCGACCCGGTGGCGCAGGGCTGGTACCGCGGCGTCGACCTGAAGGCGCTGCTGGCTCCCGACGGCATCCATTTCAACGCCGAGGGAAACAAGTACTACGCGGACAAGATCATGGAGAACCTGAGCAAGATGGGCCTCGCGTAATGACGGCCATGTTGGCGTTGCTGGCCGTGGTCCGCAACAAGTTGTTGGCCCTGACCATCTGGGCGCTGGCGGGGGCTGCCGTCGGCGGCGGGATCAACATGCTCCTGCCGGTGGTGTACGAGACGAGCGCGAAGATCCTCGTCGTCGCGCCCTACTGGAACGACTCCACCGCCAACGCCGACCCCAACATGGGCGGTGGCAAGACCCTGGCCTACGGTGACGAATTCACCCAGCAGCGGATGGCCAGTTACGCCCGGCTGGTGACGACGCCACTGGTCACCGCCCGCGTCGCGGAACGACTGCACCTCGGGCAGTCCGGGGAAGCCCTCGCCGCCAAGCTGGACGGGCACATCATTCCCGACACCGTGGTGCTGGAAGTGAAGGCGCAGGATTCCTCCCCGACGAGGGCGGCCGCGATCGCCGATGCCGCCGCACAGCAGACCATCTACGTCATCAAGGAACTCGAGCGGCCGCCGCACAGCGTGGTGTCGCCGCTACAGCCGGTCTTCACCGAGCCGGCGTCCGTTCCGTCGCGGCCCATCTCGCCGCGGACGCTGCTCAACATCATCTGCGGAGCGGTCGTCGGGTTCCTGTTCGGATTGACCTATGTCGCTGCCTATGTCGCCGCGCGCGAGAGTCGGCGGGTGGCGCGGCTGGGGGAGGACGCCGGCCTGCGGACCGATGGGGGCGCATCGCTCGGGGAGGTGCTCGGCGTGCTCGAGGCTGCCGAACCCCAACGCCCCGGTGAGATTCGTGGTGACGTGAAGTTGCTACGCCTGGAGTTGGCTCACCGCCTGAACGAGGCCGGCGCCCAATCGCTGATGATCTCGTCGCCGCGGCCCTCGCCGGCCGCCAGCATCGTCGCGACGTCGCTCGCGACCGACTTCGCCGAATCCGGGTCCTCCGCCGTCGTCGTGTGCGCCGACTTCAGCGCCGAACAGGACGGCGAAACCGTCGGATTGGGCGACCTGCTGTGCACCCGGCTGCCGCTGGACTCGGCCATCCGGACGGACGAGGCGCGCGGAATCGACTGGATCCCGGCGGGCACGCCGCCGGCCAACCCGACGCGGGAGCTGACCGGGGCGAAGATGTGCAACTTGCTGATCGACCTGGCCGGTCGATATCGGTACGTGCTGGTCGTCGGCCCGGCGGCCCTGGAATTGGCGGACGCCGTCGACATGGCCAGTCAAGTCGGCGCTTCCGTTCTCGTCGACCTGGTCCCGCAGACTCCTGCCGAGGAGCTGCGCGAGAGCGCGAGGTTGCTGCGGCTGGCCCGCGGCACGTACCTGGGACGGGTCGTCGTTGCCGGCCAAGGGTTTTCAGAGGGGTTCGGATCCTCGCACTTCGGGCACCGACGGACAGCAGCATGAACATGAACACGTCATACGCCGTGAACGGAGAACGATGGAGCTACTGAAGAAAGGGTGGGCCGTCTGCAGGCAGCGGTGGCTGATCTTCCTCACCTTTGTGGCCGTCGCGGCCGTGGGTGCGGCGGTCTACAACGCAACGGCCGGTGAGGAGTACACCGCGTCCACCGAATTGTTCCTCCGGGCGCCGGATGTCAAGTCGTCCGCGAGCGCTTACCAGGGCGACCTGTTCTCCCGCCAGCGGGCGCAGACGTACATCAACATGTTCCAGAGCGACGAGCTGGCTCAGATGGTGGTCGACAGGCTCGGGCTGAGTATGACCCCGCAACAGCTCGTGTCCCACGTCTCGGCGAGCACGGTGAAAAACACCGTGCTGATGATCGTTTCGGTCACCGACCGGAATCCGCAGCGTGCGTCCAACATCGCCAACGCCTACGGCGACGTCTTGGGGAAGTTCATCGCCAAGCTCGAGAACGTCGAGAACAACCCCGACGTCCCGCCCATGGTCCAGGTGGTGACGAGGGCAAGTCCGGCCAGCGCGACTGCGGCCGGCCTGCCGACGCCCATGGTGGCGGTGGCGGCTTTGGTGCTGGCTCTGCTCGCCGCGTCGGGCCTGGTCTGGTTCCTCCAGCATTTCGACACCAAGGTCAGGTCGCGGCGCAAGATCGAGGAGATCACCGAGAGCGACATCATCGGACGGCTTCCGAAAACCCGGTCGCTCGGCTCCGGCGGCGATGCCGACAAGGCGTTCGAGGAGTCCGAGGAATTCGCCCAGGCGGCACTGCGCTTCAGCTTGAACGTCGAGTCAGTGCTGCGCCGACTGCCCAAAGTGGAGATCCCGCCGGTCATCGCTGTGGTGGCCGGCCACCGCGGTGACGAAGGTCCGGTCGCGACGCAGGCGCTCGCGCGCGCGTTCGCCGACCGCGGACGTACGGTGGGCCTCGTTCGCATCGCCGCACGCCGGCAGCAGTCGGGCAGGACCGAAGCGGTTCCGGCGGTTACCGCCTCCGCGGAGGCCGGCAACCGGGTCGACCCGGTGACGACCGTGTCGTGCCCGGCTGCCGGGCTGACCGCGGAAGCCCTCGAGCGCGAAATCGACGCCCTGCGCCCGGCGAGCGATTTCATCCTGATCGATACGCCCGCATTCCACGAGTCGATCGATGCGCAACTGGCTGTGGCGGCGTCGGACGCCGCGGTGCTCGTCGTGCGGCCTTCGTCGACGACCACGCTTTCGCTGTCGGAATTGGACGCCGGGGTGAAGGTGCTCGACGCACCCGTGCTCGGTGTGGTCGTCAACTTGGCGAAGGAGTCGTCGACCGTAGACGGGTCTTATCTATAAGGGGGAAACGGAATGAACACGGGGATTGGAACTGAGTTGATGAACGCAGATGCCGGGGCACATACGGCGGTGGCGCGCGCCCAGGAGAGCGAGTACGGCGAAGGGCACGACTACGCCGTGAGCCCGCACATCCGGCACGCGACGCTGCGGGGACTGCTGGAAAGCAGGATCGAGGCCGTGGTCAAAGAGGTGCTGGCCCGGCAGGGGTCGTGCGCGGTGCTGGAAGTGGGGGCCGGGCACGGAACTTTCACGGATGCGGTCATCCGCGCGGGCGGCATCCCGACCGTGACCGAGATGTCGAGGACGAGCTTCGACTTCCTCAGGCGGAAATTCAGCGACAGCCCCGACGTGTGCGTGAGGTACGACAGCGACGGAACCGCATGGCTCGACGGCGAGACCCAATTCGACCTGATCCTGCTGATCTCTGTCCTGCACCACATTCCGGACTACCTGGGCGTGGTGGCAGCCCAGTGCGACAATGCGCTGCGTCCCGGCGGCAGCGTCCTGACCTTCCAGGATCCGTTGTGGTATCCGCGGCAGGGCAAGCTCTCGAAGGTTCTTTCCTGGGGCTCCTACTTCGCGTGGCGCATCGGCCAGGGTGAGCTGAAACGCGGGGTGAGAACCCGTGCGCGCCGGCTCCGGGGCATCTACGACGAGTCGGAGCCCTCCGACATGGTGGAATATCACGTCGTACGCCAGGGCGTCGACGAACGCGCGCTGATCGAGTTGCTCGGCGCACGCTTCGCCGAGGTCGAGTTGGACGCCTATTTCTCCACCCCGCTGCCAGCGCTTCAGGCGGTCGGCGCAAAGTACTTTCCGCCCAACACGTTCGGCATTCTCGCCCGGGGTCGCAAGGCCGACGCCGACATCGGTCAGCGGCAAACGAGGGGATGACCGGCGCCACGCCGGTCTCGGCTCGACGGGCTCGCCAGGTTTGCGGCCGGGCAACGGAAAGCTTCGGCTGAGCCTCGGGCCGGTCGCACGTCGATCGCCTAGCTCGCCTCGGGCCGGCAGTGGGCTAGCCTGAACTTCGCTTCGTCGAACGCCGTGACCGGCGTGTGGTACGAGTCGCGGTGCCACCATTGGAGGTCCGTGAGCTCTTTGATGTAGCGGGCGGGTGCGCCGCCGTAGAGGCCGGACTTCGGCGCTTCGCCGTTGTCTTTCGCTTTCACCATCACCGACCCCGCGGCCAGGATCGATCGGTTCGGCAGGCGAGATTCCTTGAGCATGATGCAGGCCGTGGAGATGACCGACCTTTCGCCGAGGACGACGCGACCGACGGTGGTCTTGTTGTCGACCAGGTCCAGCTCGTGGCTCTGAATGATGCACTTGATCCCTGAAACCGCGGCATAGGGCTCCAGGATGACTTGACCGGAACAATCGATGTAATGCCTATTGGTGACGAAACTCTGCTCTTTCATCCACAGCATGCCGATGCGGTCGCTGTAGTCCTGATAACCCGGCGCCGCGGTGAACTGGTTCCACGACCCGATGAAGTTCTTGCCGTCCAATTGAATGTGCGCCACACCCTTGAAGACATTGAACGACGAGATGGTGCAGTCCTCGCCCAGCGTGAATTTGCCGCAGTCGAGAACCAGGATTGGCCCCACTTTCGCGTTGCCACCGATCTGATTGCCCAAGGCGCGCAATGCCAACCGCTTGAGACCGCAACTGGGTATCAGCCAAATGATAAGGGACAGATACCTATTGGGCCTTTTCTGTGAGCTCATCTACTATCCTTAACGATTCGGGCCACCCTGGAACCCCCAGCGCCTCCGAGTGCAGACGTCATACGTCCCCCGCGGGGCATGGCACGTGTTGTCCCGTTGCCGGACCTGTATTGCGTGTTATTGGCCGGTGCATACGGGAGGGGATACCCGTTCCGGAGTTCGCCACCCCCACCGACGGTGGGTGCGTCGCCCGGCTGACCGGCCACATCGGGTCCGACCGGCACCGGCCGTCGACGCTGTCGCGGTGTGACGACTCCGTCGCTGCCGCACTGTTGCACCCGCGGGCCGGGCCGCCGCAGTCGGCGCACACGAATTCGTTGTGCGACAGGAATTGCCGCGGTTCCGTGACAGCTTTCCATTCGCCAGGCGACGCAGCGCCGCGGGCGCGGAACATGCGATGGGTCGGCTTCACGAGAATGGCCGTCGGCGCGTCACTCGGGTAATCGGCGTGCCGACACCGGCGAATCATCACCGCGCCGGCGGCGTCGCCCCCCGGGCACGGCCCGGCGTGGCTCGGCTCCGGAGCACGATTCCGCGCCACCCGCGATCGCAGCGGCGGGCGCCGACGCTCGCGACCGGCGCGAAACGCGACTGGTTCGACGGCCGCGAGCACCGGATCACCCGCGACCGTCACGTTGATTCGAAGCATTGTCTGTCTGGCCGGCATCAGCAGCCCCTCAATGATCCGCGGTTGGCAGGTGCGCTCTCCGGCCCGCGGCGGTCATCCGAGGACCGATGCGGGCGCGAAGGTCGCGTCAATCGCTGCGCCGTCCATCGCCCACTCTCTCGGGTCCGCCGTTGCGGGACGATCGTGCCCCTCGGTGAGGGGACGAACGGGTCCGGTAGTGGCGGGGGTCTACCCCGACATCCGCCGCGAATGCGTCGTGAACCCACCATAACACCTATGACGTGATTGCATACCAAAAGCACTTGTACAAGGACGGTAGCAAACCGCGAGTCGGTACGACGAGTTTTGCTGCACGAACCCTCGCAAAGTTGCGCCGGCCGCCCCGGCGGGCCGGCTGGCGACTCCGCCGTCCGGGTCGGCCCGATTTTGCGGGCCCGTGGTCACGAGATCGTGGAGAGCCGATGCCGCCGCGACGGGCGAGTGCGGGCCGTGCCCGATGCCCGGGGTGACCCACGATCGGGCTGGAACGGGCGGTTTGACGGCAATGCGCATTGCCACGCGGCGCCGGAACTGTTTGCCCCCTAATATGTTGCAGTGACAAACCGGTCCAATACGCGGACTCCACGGATATGGGCGTCCGATCGGGACAAACATTCGCCGATGCGGTCGAGCACCGAGG
>NZ_JBYCLG010000287.1:0-1990 GCF_057473785.1 Mycobacterium sp. TH-M103 | reverse complement strand
ACTGGGGCCTGGTCGCCGGCAAAACCCAGACCTACTTCCCCTGGGACTCCTGGGACCACCCCTACCCGGCCGTCCCGAAAGTGTGGTTCCACGACCTACTGCGGCCGGACGGACGACCCTTCCGGAACAGCGAGATCCAGACGATTCGCCGGCTGTCGGGGCTGGCGATGCACCTGCGCCAGTAGCCGCCGACGGGCTGCCCGCGGCCGCGGATGCCGGGCCACTGGACCCCCTGCAGCCCGTCGGCGGCGTGTACATTCAGCACCGTCCACGACGTACCCGACGGCGCCGCCGCGCCCGCCACGGAGCCGACATGCCTGCAAATGCGTCCAAACCCTCGCGTTACCTGGAGGTGGAGCGCAAGTTCGACGTCGTCGACTCGGCGGTGTCGCCGTCCTTCGACGGGATCGCCGCGGTGGCGCGCGTGGAGAAGTCGCCGCCCCAGTCGCTGGACGCCACCTACTTCGACACCCCCGGGCAGGACCTGGCCCGCAACAAGATCACGCTGCGGCGCCGCACGGGCGGGTCCGACGCGGGCTGGCACCTGAAGTTGCCCGCCGGGCCCGACGCCCGCACCGAGGTCCGGATGCCACTGGATGCCCCGGAGGGCGTCCCCGGAGGGGGGGTCGTTCCAGGCGAGTTGCTGGACGTGGTGCTGGCCATCGTGCGCGATCGCCCCCTCGAACCGGTCGCGCGGATCTCCACCGAACGAGAAACCCAGGTGCTGTACGGCGTCGACGGCACGGCGCTGGCGGAGTTCAGCAACGACCACGTCACCGCGTGGGCGATCGGGGCGTCGCCCGACGAGCAGCCGGTCGAACAGGAGTGGCGTGAGTGGGAACTCGAGCTCTCGGCGAGTGAGAGAACGACGAACCAGGCCGCCGACGCCGAGCTGCTGACCCGGCTGGCCAATCGGCTGCTCGACGCCGGGGCCGCGCCCGCCGGCCACGCCTCCAAGCTGGCCCGGGTGCTCGGCCCGGCCGTGCAGCCCAACGACACCCGGCCGCCCGCCGACCCCGTGCAGCGCGCGGTGGCCGAGCAGGTCGGTGCGCTGCTCGTGTGGGATCGGGCCGTGCGGGCCGACGCCGACGACGCCGTGCACCAGATGCGGGTGACCATCCGCAAGATCCGCAGCCTGCTCGGTGAGTCGCCGGAGTTCGTGTCGTCCGCCGACGCGTGGATCCTCGACGAACTGCGCGAGCTCGGCAACGTGCTGGGCGGCGCCCGCGACGCCGAGGTGCTCGGCGCGCGGTACCGGCTGGCGCTGGACGCGCTGCCACCCGAACTGGTGCGCGGTAGGGTCCGGGAGCGCCTGGTCGACGGCGCCCGACGCCGCTACCAGGCCGGATTGCGGCGATCGCTGGCCGCGATGCGGTCGCAGCGCTACTTCCGCCTGCTCGACGCCCTCGACGCGGTGGTGGCCCATCCCCCGGCGGCCGCGGCCGGCCGGGAAGCGCCGCCGGTGACCATCGACGCGGCCTACCAGAAGGTGCGCCGGGGCGCCAAGGCCGCCGCCCGGGCGCCCGAGGAGCATCGCGACGAAGCGCTGCACCGGATCCGCAAGCGCGCGAAGCGGCTCCGCTACACCGCGGCCGCGACCGGCGCGGCGGAGGTGTCCGAGCGGGCGAAGGCGATCCAGACACTGCTCGGCGACCACCAGGACAGCGTGGTCAGCCAGGCGCACCTGCTGCAGCAGGCCGCCGCCGCGCATGCCGCCGGGGAGGACACCTTCACCTACGGCCTGCTCTACCAGCAGGAGGTCGACCTGGCCAAGATGTGCGAGCGGCAGGTCGACGACGCGTTGCGTCAACTCGACAAGTCGGTTCGCAAAGCGCGGCGCTGAGCCGCGAAGACGGGCGGACGAGTTGGCCTGTAAGCCGGATTCTGTTCCCCGCCGCCGCGGCGTGGCCAACGGCGGCAGGGCGGCGACCATCCATCTGGACACACCGTCGCCGGGTGCCTCGAGCGGTCTACCCGCAGGCTCGGGCGA
>NZ_JBYCLG010000286.1:0-1833 GCF_057473785.1 Mycobacterium sp. TH-M103 | reverse complement strand
GGTGTTCCGCCGGGCTGGTCAGCCGCAGGATGCACAGCTGGCCGATCTTCATGCCCGGCCACAGGGTGATCGGCAGGTTGGCGACGTTGGACAGCTCAAGCGTGATGTGGCCGCTGAAACCCGGATCGATGAACCCGGCCGTCGAGTGCGTCAGTAGGCCCAGGCGGCCCAGCGACGATTTGCCTTCCAAACGTCCCGCGAGGTCGTCGGGCAGGGTGAAGAGTTCCAGCGTCGCGCCGAGCACGAACTCGCCGGGGTGCAGCACGAACGGTTCGCCGGGGTCGGGTTCGACCAGGCTGGTCAGCTCGTCCTGCTGCTTGGCGGGGTCGATGTGGGTGTAGCGGGTGTTGTTGAACACTCGGAATAGGCGGTCGAGGCGGACGTCGATGCTGGAGGGCTGCACCAGGCTGTCGTCGAACGGGTCGACGCCTAGCCGGCCGGCGGCGACTTCGGCCCTCAGGTCACGATCGGAGAGCAGCATCCGCAGAGCCTATCTGCCGCCCGAGGCGGCCCCGGCTCAACGCAGGTACATCTCACGGCCGGTGGGATATCCGCCGCCGGTGGTGGTCACGTGGACGTGGTCGTAGTGGCCCAGCCTGCTCGGTTGCGCGCCGTTGGGCGTGTAGTAGACGCCGCGCCAGATGGCGTCCTGCATGCCGAATCGACGGGCGTTGCGGCGCACGAACGCGACGATCTGGTTGCCCAGCGCTATGCCATGGGCGCTGCCGGGGTCGGGGATCATCACGTCGATCGCCAGCCCGTTGGGATGCCAGGGCAGCGGATCCGGCCGCACCCCCCCGATTTCGTGGATCTCGGGGAACTCGGCGCTGATGGCGCGGGCCGCCAGAATGGTCCTGACCTGCAGGCCATGCTCCGGTGCGACACCGGCCGGCAAGAATCTGGGTTGCCGGTGGTAGCGGGACGCGGCGGCGAACTCGGCGCGGGCCGCGCCGTCACCGGCCGTTCCCGGGGCCGGCATCGCCGCCACCACCTCGAAACAGCACGGTTCGGCGTCGGCCACGACCGGCTCGGCGACGACCTCACGCGCGGCGCTTGGGTACGCATCGGCGCTCGCCGCTAAGAAGACGACGGCGGGGGCGGCCACCGCTGCCAGGAGCGTTGCCGACTTGCGGCGCGCCCTGGGTAATTCGTGCCTGCCCACAAGGAGGCACCTTACGAGATAACGAATTATCACGAAAGGGTAAACATCGCGCCGTCAGTGTCGGGGCGTGCTCAGCCGGCGCGACTCGAACGGCTACTCTGGGTTGCCCCGACGACCGACCGACGGCCCGGCCCCGGCAGCGGATGCTAGCCTTTCGGAGCAACACCGCCGATGTAGTTCAATGGCAGAACATCAGCTTCCCAAGCTGAATACGCGGGTTCGATTCCCGTCATCGGCTCCACAAAACTCCTGGCAGTGGCCGGTCGCAATTCGACCACGCCAGCGCGCACCACGGCACTCACGCACCTCGTGAGATCAGCGCGGCTGTACCACTCCGCCCGGCGGGTGCTCGTCGACGTTCTTGAGGAGCAAGTCGCGCACGGCGGGACGCGGTCCGTACGGTCGCAGCATGGTGCTGGCGGGTCGTGGACGCACGTGCTGCGGCCACCAGAACCAGCGCCCGAGCAGGGTAGCCAGCGACGGCGTCATGAACGACCGCACGATCAAGGTGTCGAAGAGCAAACCCAGCGCGATCGTCGTACCCACCTGGGCCATCACCAGCAGCGGGCTGAACGTGAACGTGGCCATGGTCGCGGCGAACACCAGACCGGCGGAGGTCACCACCGAGCCCGAACCGGCCATCGCGCGGATCGTCCCCGTTTTGAGTCCGG
>NZ_JBYCLG010000285.1:0-4509 GCF_057473785.1 Mycobacterium sp. TH-M103 | reverse complement strand
GCAGGATGCCCTGGACGGTGCTGCCCTGGGTGCGGGCCATGTACTCGGTGCACAGGATCGGTCGCCCCTGCGGGGCGAGTTCGGCGATGCGGCTCTCGAAGGTCGCCGGCTCGGCGTAGGAGTGGAAGGTGATCACGTCGGAGTTGTCGACCTGGATGCCGGCGACGGCGCTGCGGCCGGCGTCCGACCAGTGGCCGTGCCAGACCCCGCTCGTCAACGGCTGGCTCGGGTCGACCGTGCGTGCCCACCCGAACACCTCGGGGAGCAGGTCGGCGACGAGTGCCCGCTTGTCTGCACGTTCGACCGAGCGGTACTGGTTTGCGGGGTTGTCGGGCTCGTTCCACAGGTCCCAGCCCAGGACGCGGTCGTCGTTGCGGAACTGGCTCAGCACGCCGGTGACGTAGCCGCGCAGTGTCCGCCGGTAGCCGCGGTCACCGAGGTGTTCGGCGCCCGGGCTCTGCACCCACCTCGAGTTGTGGATCCCGGGCCGGGGCGCGGGCTGCGGGCCCGGCTTGGGGTGCGGGTCCCAGCAGGAGTCGAACAGCACGAACAGGGGTTTGATGCTGTGGCGCGCGGCGATGGCGACGAATTGCGCCAGCCGGCCCTGAAATCCGCGGGCATCCTGCGCCCAGAGCAGGTCGTGCAGGAAGACCCGCACCGTGTTGAACCCGGCCGAGCGCGCCCAGCCCAGCTCCGTGTCGATGCGTCGCGGGTCGTAGGTGTCGGCGGCGAACATCTCGAGCTGGTTGACCGCATTCGACGTGATGAAGTTGGCCCCGACGGGCCAGGGCAGCGACCGATACCAGCGCTGGGCGCGGTCCGGTGACCACCGGGTGGGGTCCGGTGAGGCGTTCGGCGGTTGTGCGGCCGCGCGCGGTGCCCGGGCCAGTGCGGAGCCTCCTGCCAGTAGCGTCGGCAACTTCAGAATCGTCCGGCGTGCGGCGTGCGCACCCTTGCCCACCCGGGGATCATGTCTGGGAGTAATGGTTACCATCCTGTCACACAACGGTTTTCGGCGTTATGTAACAGAATTGACAGTTACCGGCGGACCAAACGTGGCGCTTTGGACCGATGCGGCGATCTTGCGATCTGGCACCGAATGCGCTCAGCGACAACTACTTTCGCGGCCGCAAGCCGAGTCCGTAGACCAGTCTGCAGGAGTCGGGCGCTGCGCCGGTGGGTCGGCGTCGGCTGGTGCTCAGAAACTGTGTTCGTCGGCCGGGAAGACTCCCTCGGCCACCTCTTGGGCGTACTGCATTGCGGCACGACGCAACTCCGCTCCGACGTCGCCGAACCGCTTGACGAATCGGGCCGTCTTACCGCCGCTCATCCCGGCCATGTCCTGCCAGACCAGGACCTGGCCGTCGCAGTTGGGGCCGGCCCCGATCCCGATCGTCGGGATGGTCAGCTTGCCGGTGATCTGGGTGGCTAGCTCGGCCGGCACCATCTCCATGACCACCGAGAATGCGCCCGCTTCGGCGACGGCGATCGCGTCGGCGACGGTCTGTTCGGCGGCGTCCCCGCGGCCCTGCACCCGGAAGCCGCCGAGGCCGTTGACGCTCTGCGGGGTGAAACCGATATGAGCCATCACCGGGATGCCCGCCGCGCTCAGGCAAGCGATCTGCTCGGCGACCCGCTCGCCGCCCTCGAGCTTGACGGCGTGCGCGCCGCCCTCCTTCATGAAGCGGGTGGCCGAGGCCAGCGCCGCGGCCGGCCCCGCCTCGTAGCTGCCGAACGGCAGGTCGGCGACCACCAGGGCGTGTTGGGCTCCGCGCACGACACCGCGCACCAGCGGGATCAGCTCGTCGATCGAGACGGGCACGGTGGTGTCGTAGCCGTACACCACGTTGGCGGCCGAGTCGCCGACCAGCAGCACCGGGATGCCGGCCTCGTCGAAGACACGAGCGGTCGAGTAGTCGTAGACCGTCAGCATGGCCCACTTGTGGCCTTCGGCCTTCATCTTCTGCAGGTGGTGGGTGCGGATCTTGGTGAGCGGCCGGGACGGCCCGGGAGAGCTTGCACCGTAGACGTTCTGCTCAGACATCGTTGTCCCCAAAGGTGGTCGGGTCGATCCTCGTGGCCCTGGTCGCTTGCGGCGCCGGTGGGTCCCCGGGTTCGTCTGACTCTGGATATTCTGCCATTTCTTTCCCGCAGTCGCACCGTTCGCGGTGTGTGAGACATACCATGCTGCGATGCAGCGCCTCACCGGCCTGGACGCGAGCTTCCTCTACCTGGAGACCCCGTCGCAGCCCTTGCATGTTTGCTCGATCCTCGAGCTGGACACCGCCACCATGCCGGGGGGCTACACCTTCGACCGGCTGCGCGACGCGCTCGCGCTGCGCATCAAGGCCACGCCGGAGTTTCGCGAGAAGCTGGCCAACAGCCCGCTGAACCTCGACCACCCGGTCTGGGTGGACGACGACGGCTTCGACATCGACCGTCACCTGCACCGGATCGCGCTGCCGTCGCCTGGCGGCCGCGCGGAGCTGTCCGAGATCTGCGGTCACATCGCGTCGCTCCCGCTGGACCGCCGCAGGCCGCTCTGGGAGATGTGGGTGATCGAGGGTGTGGCGGGCACCGATTGTCACCGCCTGGCTGATCCGGGAGGCCGCCTGGCGGTGATGACCAAGGTGCACCACGCCGGGGTGGACGGGGTGACCGGCGCCAGCCTGATGGAGAAGCTGTGCAGCACCGAGCCCGACGCCCCTGCGCCGGACCCGGCCGAGGGGGTCGGCGGGGCCAGCGGCTGGCGGATCGCCGCCGGCGGATTGCTGCGGTTCGCCACCCGGCCGTTGCAGCTGGCCGGTGTGGTGCCCGAGACCGTGTCGTCGATGGTCACCACGCTGCGCAAGGTGCGTGACGGCCAGACGATGGCGCGCCCGTTCGCCGCCCCGCGCACCCCTTTCAACGCCACCATCAGCGGCCGCCGCAACATCGCCTACGCCGAACTGGACCTCGACGACGTCAAGACGGTGAAGGACCACTTCGGGGTCAAGGTCAACGACGTGGTGATGGCCCTGGTCTCCGGGGCGTTGCGCCAGTACCTGGGAGAGCGCAGCGGCCTGCCCGCCGCGTCGCTGGTGGCGATGGTGCCCGTCTCGGTGCACGGCAAATCCGACCGCCCCGGGCGCAACCACGTCTCGGGCATGTTCGCCAGCCTACACACCCACGTCGACGACCCGGTCGACCGCCTCAAGGTCATCGCCGAAGCGAATACTGTTGCCAAGCAACATAGTTCGGCAATCGGCGCCACGCTGTTGCAGGATTGGTCGCAGTTCGCGGCCCCGCGTGTCTTCGGGATCGCGATGCGCCTCTACGCCAGAACCAAGCTGACCGAGAGCATGCCGGTCCACAACCTGGTGGTGTCCAACGTCGCGGGTCCGCAGGTCCCGCTGTACCTGTTGGGCTGCGACGTCAAAGCGATGTACCCGCTCGGCCCGATCTTCCACGGGTCGGGTCTCAACATCACCGTGATGTCGCTGCGCGGCAGGTTGGACGTCGGGCTCATCTCCTGCCCCGACCTGCTTCCGGACCTGTGGGATCTGGCCGGCGAGTTCACGGTGGGGATGGAGGAGTTGCTCGCGGCAACCGGCGGGCGCCGCTAACCAGCAACTTGACTCGCCTCTGGCAGCATAGGTGGGCATGAGCCTGTCTCGCCGCGACAAGGTCGCGCGCACGCTGCTGATCTGGACGACGATCGCCGCCGTGGCGCTTCTTCTCGCCGGCTGCCTCCGTGTCGTCGGCGGGCGCGCGGTCATGGCCGGCCCGAAGCTGGGCCAGGCGCTCGAGTGGACTCCGTGCCGCACGGTGGGCGGGAAGGTCAAACTCCCCGGCGGCGCGCTGTGCGGCAGGCTGGCGGTGCCGGTCGACTACGACCACCTCGGCGGCGACGTCGCGACCCTGGCCATGATCCGTTTTCCCGCGACGGGGGACAAGATCGGTTCGCTGGTGATCAATCCCGGCGGCCCCGGCGAGTCCGGCATCGATGCCGCGCTGGGCGTGGTCCAGTCGCTGCCGAAGCGGGTCCGCGAGCGGTTCGACCTCGTCGGGTTCGACCCCCGCGGCGTGGGATCCTCGCGTCCGGCCATCTGGTGCAACTCCGACGCCGACAACGACCGGCTGCGCACCGAACCGGACGTCGACTACACCCCGGCCGGTGTGGCCCACATCGAGGACGAGACCAAACAGTTCGTCGGCCGTTGCGTCGACAAGATGGGCCTGAACTTCCTGGCGAACGTCGGCACCGTCAACGTCGCCCGCGACCTCGACGCCATCCGCGCGGCGCTGGGCGACGACAAGCTGACCTATCTCGGCTACTCCTACGGCACCCGGATCGGCTCGGCCTACGCCGAGGCCTACCCGGAGAACGTGCGGGCGATGATCCTCGACGGCGCCGTCGACCCCAACGCCGATCCCATCGAGGCGGACCTGCGCCAGGCCAAGGGGTTTCAGGACGCGTTCAACGACTACGCCGCCGACTGCGCGAAGAAGCCGACCTGCCCGCTGGGC
>NZ_JBYCLG010000284.1:0-5250 GCF_057473785.1 Mycobacterium sp. TH-M103 | reverse complement strand
TTCCCGACGGTTGCATCCAGACCTCACGGAACGCCGAGGCCAGGTAGTACGACAGCGTGCCGGGATAGGTCTCGGCCCAGGCCAGCGACGGCTTGGCCGCGCTGAAGGCCGCGATCGCCTCGCGCAGCTCCTGGACCGCCGCCGCCGGGGACGCCGCGAGCTGCACGCGGGCGATCATCCCCGCGACCCGCGGATCCTCGGCGGCGCGGTGGATCGCGGCCACCGTGTCGCGCAGCGCCATCGGCCGGCCGCCGCCGCTGATGATCGCCAGCGGGTCGAAGCCCGTCGTCTCCGGCGGCACCGCGCGCAGGTCCAGCTCGAGCACGCAACCGTTGGGCACGCCGTGGTGGCGGGCGGTGTCGAGCCGGGCGGCCAGGGCACGGACGTCTTTCCCGAGATCGGGAACACCGGGAATCGAGGGCAGGAAGGCAAACATATCCGTCCAGCGTACCGAGCGCGCCCCGTACGGTGAGGGGGTGAGGTTCTCCATCGCCATCCCCCAGTTCGACTACGACGGCTTCGACGCCGCAGGGCTGCGCTCCTACCTCGCGCGCGCCGAGGAACTCGGGTTCGAGGCGGGCTGGGTTCTCGAGCAGATCATCGGGGCGGCGCCGCTGCTGGCGCCCCTGGAACTGCTGGCGTGGTGTGCGGCGAACACCGAACGGCTGCGGCTGGGTGTCGCCGTGCTGGTGACGTCCCTGCACGACCCGCTCCAGCTGGCCTCGGCCGCGACCGCCGTGGACCGGCTCAGCCACGGGCGGCTGGACATCGGCGTGGGCACCGGCGGCGGCTCGCGCCGGTTCGCCGCGTTCGGCGTGGACAAGTCGACCTACATCTCCTACTTCACCGAGGGGCTGGAGCTGATGAAGGCGGCCTGGTCCGACGAACCGCGGGTGACGTTCCACGGCCGGTTCCGCGACGTCGACGACCTGCCCGTCGCGCCCAAGCCGGTGCAGCGGCCGCACCCGCCGATCTGGTTCGGCGGGCTCGCGCCCAAGGCCCTGGCCAGGGCGGTGCGCCACGGTGACGCGTTCCTGGGCGCCGGGTCGTCGACCACCGAGGCGTTCGCCGGGGCCGTCGAAGTGGTGCGCCGCGAGCTCGACGAGCAGCGCAAGGATCCGGCGCGCTTCACGATCGGCAAGCGGGTCTACCTGATGGTCGACGACGACGCGGCGCGGGCCCGCGAGCGGGTGCTCGCCGGGCTGCGGCGGATTTACGGCAAGATGCCCGGCATCGATGCGGTGCCGGTGTCGGGAACGCCCGGCGACGTCGCCCGCGGGCTACGCGAGGTGATCGACGCCGGAGCCCAGACGCTGCTGCTCAACCCCGTCGGCACCGATGTCCCGGAGAACCGCGAGCAGATGGAACGCCTTGCCGCGGAGGTGATCCCGCAGCTCACCTAGTGGCGCGGGCTACAGCTCGGTCGCCGAACCGCCCGCGGCGCTGATCTTCTCGCGCGCGCTGCCGCTGAACTTGTGCGCGGACACCTCGACCTTGACGGTCAGCTCGCCGTCGCCGAGCACCTTGACCAACGAGTTCTTGCGGACCGCGCCCTTGGCCACCAGCTCGTCCACGCCGATGGATCCACCCTGCGGGAACAGCCGGTTGATGTCGCCGACGTTGACGATCTCGTACTCGGTGCGGAACCGGTTCTTGAACCCCTTGAGCTTGGGCAGCCGCATGTGGATCGGCATCTGCCCGCCCTCGAACGTCGCCGGGACGTTCTTGCGGGCCTTGGTGCCCTTGGTGCCACGGCCCGCCGACTTGCCCTTGGAGCCCTCACCGCGACCCACGCGGGTCCGGGCGGTCTTCGACCCGGGCGCCGGGCGCAGGTCATGCAGTTTGATCGTCATTTGGCCTCCTCCACCTCGACGAGATGGTTCACCACCGCGATCAGCCCGCGGGTCTGAGCGTTGTCTTCACGGATCACCGAGTGGCGGATCCGCCGCAGGCCCAGCGTGCGCAGGCTCTCGCGCTGCTTCCAGCGCGCACCGATCGTGCTGCGTACCTGGGTGATCTTGAGAGCTGCCATGGTTATGCCGTTCCTTCACGTGCGGCCGCCGCGGCCAGCGCGTCGCTCTCCCGGCGCGCCCGCAGCATGCCGGCCGGGGCGACGTCCTCGATCGGCAACCCGCGCCGGGCCGCCACCTCCTCGGGACGCTGCAGCAGCTTGAGGGCGGCGACGGTGGCGTGCACCACGTTGATCGCGTTGTCGCTGCCCAACGACTTGGCCAGGATGTCGTGCACCCCGGCGCATTCCAGCACCGCGCGCGCCGCACCGCCGGCGATCACACCGGTACCGGGGCTGGCGGGGCGCAGCAGCACCACGCCGGCGGCGGCCTCGCCCTGCACGGGGTGGGTGATGGTGCCGCCGATCAGCGGCACCCGGAAGAAGCCCTTGCGGGCTTCCTCGACACCCTTGGCGATCGCGGCGGGGACCTCTTTGGCCTTGCCATATCCGACGCCGACCATGCCGTTGCCGTCGCCCACGATGACCAGGGCGGTGAAGCTGAAGCGCCGCCCACCCTTGACCACCTTGGAGACGCGGTTGATGGCGACGACGCGCTCCAGGTAGTTGCTCTTGTCGCCGTCGCGGTCCCGGTCACGACCGCCGCGGCCACCTCCGTCGCGGCGACCCCGGCTGTCGCGGTCACCACGCGAGTCGCGGCTGTCGCGGCTGTCCTGCCCGCCTGCCGACTGCTCCGCCATTATGCGGTCCTTCCAGTTGTCATCAGGCTGATGTCGTTCATCAGAATCGCAATCCGTTCTCGCGCGCGGCATCGGCCAGCGCCGCGATCCGTCCGCCGTAGGAGTAGCCGCCGCGGTCGAACACCACGCTGTCGATGCCGGCGGCCTTGGCACGCTCCGCGATCAGCTGACCGACCCGCACGCTACGGGCTTTCTTGTCTCCCTGCAGGCCGCGCACGTCGGCCTCGATCGACGATGCGGCCGCCACCGTGGTGCCGTTTTCGTCGTTGACCAGTTGCACATGGATGTGCCGCGCGGACCTGTTCACCACCAGCCGCGGACGCTGCGGGGTACCCGAGACCTTCTTGCGCAGCCGGGCGTGCCTGCGCAGACGGGAGACCCGCCTGGTCGCGGAGATGTTCTGCCCCACCGGCTTTCGCGCGGCGGCGTCAGTCTGTGATTGCGCCATGACTACTTACCTGTCTTTCCGACCTTACGGCGGATCTGCTCGCCCTCGTAGCGCACGCCCTTGCCCTTGTAGGGGTCCGGGCGGCGCAGGCGGCGGATGTTCGCCGAGATCTGGCCGACTTTCTGCTTGTCGATCCCCGAGACCGAGAACTTCGTCGGCGACTCGACCGCGAACGTGATGCCCTCGGGGGCCTCGATCACGACCGGATGGCTGTATCCGAGCGCGAACTCCAGGTTGGAACCCTTGAGTTGCACCCGGTAGCCGACCCCGAAGATCTCCATCTTGGTGGTGTAACCCTGGGTGACGCCGGTGACCAGGTTGGACACCAGCGTGCGGGAGAGCCCGTGCAGCGAGCGGTTGCGCCGCTCGTCGTCGGGGCGGTTGACCACGATCGCGCCGTCCTCGCTGCGCTCCACGGTGATCGGCTCGGCGACCGTCAGGTCCAGGGCGCCCTTGGGGCCCTTCACCAGAACTCTCTGTCCATCGATCGTTACGTCGACCCCGGCGGGAACCGGAATCGGCCGTTTACCAATACGCGACATCTGTGTTTACGCTGCCTCTCCCATTACCACACGTACGCGAGGACTTCGCCGCCCACGCCCTGTCTGGCCGCCTGACGGTCGGTGAGCAGACCCGAGGAGGTCGAGATGATCGCCACGCCCAGGCCGCCGAGAACCCGCGGCAGGTTGGTGGACTTCGCATACACCCGTAGTCCCGGCTTGGAAACCCGTCGCAGCCCCGCGATGCTGCGCTCCCGGCTGGGCCCGTACTTCAGCTGGACCACCAGGGACTTGCCCACCCGGGCGTCCTCGGTGCGGTAGTCGCTGATGTAGCCCTCACGCTTGAGGATCTCGGCGATGTTGGCCTTGATCTTCGAGTGCGGCAGGCTCACCTCGTCGTGGTACGCCGAGTTGGCGTTGCGCAGACGCGTCAAAAAGTCTGCGATCGGGTCCGTCATCGTCATTTGCGCCCGCTCCTGTTCATCGCGGAGCTTCGCATCGTCGTCATCGCGGTCATGACAGCGTCTGTCACCTTCCTCGCGGTGGTTCCCGGCCTAAGATTTCGCATGGGGCCTGCCGCGCAACCTGTTCTGGGGTCGTCAAATCCTGGGTGGGCTCGTTACCAACTGCTCTTCTGCACGCCGGGCAATTCGCCGGCGTGCGCCATCTCGCGCAGGCAGATCCTGCACAGCCCGAACTTGCGATAGACCGCACGCGGGCGCCCGCACCTGTTGCAGCGGGTGTAGGCGCGCACCGCGAACCGTGGCTTGCGCGCCGCCTTGTTAACCAGTGCCTTCTTAGCCATAGTCAGTTCTCCTTGAACGGAAAGCCAAGGGCCCGCAGCAGCGCTCGCCCCTCGTCGTCGGTCGTCGCCGTGGTCACGACGTTGATGTCCATACCCCGGACGCGGTCGATCTTGTCCACGTCGATCTCGTGGAACACCGACTGCTCGGCCAGCCCGAAGGTGTAGTTGCCGACACCGTCGAACTGCTTGGGCGAAAGTCCGCGGAAGTCGCGGATGCGCGGCAACGCGATCGACGTGAGCCGGTCGAGGAACTCCCACATCCGGTCCCCGCGCAGGGTGACCCGGACGCCGATCGGCATCCCCTCGCGCAATTTGAACTGCGCGATGGACTTGCGGGCCTTGCGAACCTCGGGCTTCTGCCCGGTGATCAACGCCAGGTCGTTGACGGCGCCGTTGATCAGCTTGGCATCCCGGGCCGCCTCGCCGACGCCCATGTTGACGACGACCTTGGTGACGGTGGGGATCTGCATGACGTTCCCGTAGCCGAACTGCTTGTGCAGCGCATCCCGAATTTCGTTGCGGTAGCGCTCTTTCAGCCGCGGCATGACTCGTTCCGCAGTTGTCATCAAATGTCCTTGCCGTTGCGCTTGGAGATACGGACCCGCTTGCCTGTCTCCTCGTCCGTCCGGTAGCCGACCCGCGTGGGCTTGCCGTCGGAGTCGACCACCATCACGTTGGAGACGTGGATCGCGGCTTCCTGGGTGACGATCCCGCCCGAGCGCGCCCCCCGCTGGTTGGTCGAGACCGCGGTGTGCTTCTTGATCCGGTTCACGCCCTCGACCAGCACC
>NZ_JBYCLG010000283.1:0-8249 GCF_057473785.1 Mycobacterium sp. TH-M103 | reverse complement strand
TGGCACCGCCAGCAAAGGCACACTCAACCCATACAGGATCCCGACGATGTTGTCTGATCAAACGCGAATGTCTATCGCAAAGTCAGAAACACCTCAACCAACCGCCACGTCGTCGCCGACACCCACGACATCAGTGTCGAAACCGCGGACAACCACACCCTCGCCGTTGACGGGGTTCGCGTCAGTTCCAGCATTGACGCCGCCGTGCTGCAGGTGCGACCCACTCACGTTGCCCCGCTCCGACTTGGTTCAGATCCGGCCCCGGGCGACGATGCGTGGGTTGTCGGGTTCCCGCGAGGCGGCCGGGTACGGGTGACCAGTGGGAGGGTCGTCGATGAGGTCGACGGAAGCAAGTACGAGGTGCCGGGGCGCGTCATACGCACCCGGGCGGAAGCTGATCCGGGTAATTCGGGCGGACCGCTGCTGGATCAGCATGCCGAAGTCGACGGCCTTGTCTTTGCGGTCGAGTACTCGAGCGGGTGGACGTTGGCCATACCCGTGTCCGAGCTGACCCGAGCGCTACCGACGATGCGCACCGCGCCTACGACCCGGTGTTGAACCGAGGTAGTTAGGCGAACATATTGGGGCCGAAAGGCCCTGCCGGCGTCAAGTGCTGGGGACGACGCTCATAACAGCAGCCACGACGGCCGGGATGGCTGGGACCAACCACACAGCGCAAGAAGGCCGGGCGCGATGCGAATTGACCCGGAAAACCGAGAAAACACGGCGATCGACTACCCAAGTACTGGGGTTGAATCGCCTGCCATACCAATGCTCTCGTGCCCGAACGGGCACCTCAACCCATGGCACTACCAGTTCTGCGGAGAGTGCGGTGCCCGGATCGGCACAATTTCGGCTGCCGGTGTCACGCTGGAGGCGCCAACCACGTCGGCGTCCCGACGGTTTCGCCCTTCAGCCGTCGGGTGGCTGATCATTGGCGCTGTCTTCGTTGTGATCGCCGCTGTGACCACGGCAGTCACATACTTCGTTACCCGCGACCAAAGCACCGTGCCAACGACTCCGGCCACCAAACCGCCCTCGGTCGCTGCGCCACCCGTTACGCAGGCCCCGTGCACCTCGCCGCCCATCCTGCACGCCGAGTCCGTCGACATCATCCGGGCGGGGCTCGCGATCACCACCACGATCGCATCATCGTGTGGTACCGAGGATGTCATCTCGAACTCCGCAATGGAGGTCAACGTGGTTGACGGCGTGCACGACGTCGCCGCCGGTACCTTCGACATGTCCGCGCACTCAGTGCCCATACCAGCAGGCCAGACAGTTACGCGAACCTTGATCTTTCCGGCCGGAATGTATTGGGTGACGCCACGTTCGTTGTCCAAAGCGCTCGCGATGAACGCTCGCTACAAAGGGGCCGCGACGCAGGGGTCCGGGTCCGACGCACCCGGCGAGACCGGCTTGACCGCCAGCAAGCCAGCATCGCCGCAATTCGGAAGTCCCGAATCGGCTGCCCTCTTCGGCCTGCACGCGCTGGCTGACGCCGATCGACCCGTTGTGGGTACTCTTCAGCACTGGTGGTTACCGCAACTGAGCTCCAAGCGTCCGGGTCTGGTCACTGAAGGCATCACATGGAGCCACGCGGATATCCTGCGTGACCACCTTGTCTTACGTCAGCGATTCTCTGCGGCGCGGCTGGTCTGGTCAGGTGACTGGACAACGTTCAGCTCTCCGGACTGGTGGGTCACGATTGTCGCAGTGCCCATGCCCACCCCCGAACAAGCCAACGGGTGGTGCGATGCACAGGGGCTCGATGGGGACCACTGCTTCGCGAAGATGATCAGCAGCGTGCTCGGGCCCGAAGGGACGACTGTCTACCGAAGGTGACGGTTAGTCGCCCATAGCTCCTATCCGGTGATGACCCCTACCAAGCTAATTCAAAGCTGGGCCGAAGAGCGCGCCTGCTGGCGGCCTGCGCGCTTCAGAGCGCAACGGGCGGGGCTCGTCAACGAATCCCAGCCGCCGGACCGTCGAATACAACATCATGGCCCGCCCGGACCGCGAAAACTTCCTCACCGCCGACAGGACATCGACGCGTTGTCGCTGCGAGGCGGGCAGAAACACCCACCCCCAACTTGCAGTGACGGCTGTGGCGGGTGAGGTTTACCTCGTCATCCGGGAAACAATCGGCCCCGAGCTGCGCGGCGCCGGATTCCGTGTGCGGCAACACTAGCGAAGCGCCAAGGGGCTCAGCGCAATCCGGCCATTGTGCGCCCCACGCTGGTGCCTGCCGGAGCAATGCGAGAGGATGCAAGCCATGGCCAGTTTGGTGGATCGGCTGGAACGTGAGTTGGACGCGGCGGCCAGCGCTCAACCGAGGGATTCGGCCCGGTATGCCGCAGTGCTGAAACGCGCGGTAAAGCCGTGCCGCGAGGATCCGAGGGTCGCCGACGCCCTGGACCTGCCCGACCTGTATTACCAGCTGGCGATGGAATACGAGACACAGGGGCGGGGCGAGGACGCGCTGGTCGCCGCGGACGCGGCCGTCGGCGCGGGCGTCAGGTCGAGCCCGGACCCGCGGTGTCTGCGCGCGGAGATCCTGATGCGCGCGGGCCGGGTCGCCGAGGCCGAACCGATCTGGTCCGCGGTGCTCGCGGACACGCCCGACGACGTGTGGCTCTACAACAACGCCGGGCTCGAATACGCCCATGCCGGCGACCACGAGGCGGCGCTGGCCTGGCTGACCCAGGGCCTGCAACTGGCGCTGCGCACCGACGATCCCGAGCGGCTGGTCGACCAGCTCAGCGATCTACGGCAACAAAGCCTGGACAACCTCGGCCGGCCCGCCGACGCGCTGCAGGAGCGAGCAGCCGAGTTTCTCCGCGCGACGCAGCCCGCGCCCTCTGTCCCGGAGGAGCCGACGCCGGAGCACCCATCCGATCCGGGATATACGGTGGCGTTGGCGTGGCTGCCCGCCGGCGACTACGAAAAGGCGCTGCAGTTGTGGCCGGAACTGGCCACCGGCGCTCCGGTGGCCGGCCCGGATGGCCCGCGGCCGCACGCGCTGTACTGCCGGGCGATGCAGCAACGGCTCGTCGAGCTCGCGCAGTCGGGCATGGGCGCGTTGACGGTCGCGCCGGTGCGGGTGGCGCCGTTCACCGCGTGGTGCGCCGAACACGGAGAGCAACCCGGTGCGGAAGCCCGGGCCACCTATGCCGCACACCTGGCGGCGGCCGGCGATCCGGGTGTGGTCGCGTGGCCGCCGGGCCGCAACGAGCCGTGCTGGTGCGGGTCGGGGCGCAAGTACAAGAAGTGTTGCGCCGCACTCTCGCTCGTCGACGCGGAACCACAGCGGTGAAGACCGCCCGCCTTCGGGTGGTGCTGTGCAATGTCGAGCCGGCGGTGACCCGGGTGATCGACGTGCCCGCCTCGGCGACACTGCCCGAGCTGCACGAGGTGCTGCAGGCCGCGATCGGGTGGACCGACTCGCACCTGCACCAGTTCGTCGGGCCGGACGCGACCTACGGGATGGACATTCCCGGCGCGGACGTCTGGCCGGACGACGAACGTGACGAGGCCGGCGCACGCCTGGCCGACCTCGGCGCCCGGTTCGAATACCTCTACGACTTCGGCGACGGCTGGACCCACGACGTCGAGGTGCTCGGCCGCGGCGGCCCGGCACCGGGCTGCGTCGACGGGCACGGCGCCTGCCCGCCCGAAGACTGCGGCGGCCCGGGCGGTTACGCCGAACTGCTCGACGTCCTCGCCGACCCGGCCCACCCCGAGCACGAGCACATGCGCGGCTGGGTCGGCAACCGGCTGCGTCCCTTCGACCGGGCGGCCACCGACCTGCGGGTGCGCCAAGCGGTCGGTGAGGTGCCCGAAAGTGTGCGACTACTGCTTGATCTCGTTGCCGACGGGGTTCGGCTCACCCCGGGCGGGCGGCTGCCGAGGACGATCGTGCGCAGCATGCAAGAGCACCGGCCGCGCTGGTACCCGCTGGGTCGGCCCGCCGCCATCGAGGACGACCTGCCACCGCTGGCAGCGCTGCACGGGCTCCTGCGCCGAGTGGGGCTGCTGCGGCTGCGCCACGGCGTGCTCGCCCCCACCCGCGCGGCCGGCGACGATCTCGACGTGGTCCGCCGGCTCCGGTCGAATTTCAGCCCCAACACCTTTGGCACCGAGATCACCGAACTGACGATCGGCGCACTGGCCGCGCACGGGCCCCTCGGCCACCGACAGCTCGCCGCGCGGGTCTATGAGCTGCTCGGGCGAGGCTGGCAACGCGCCGGGCAACCCATCAGCGAGGTCGATGTGCAGGTCGCGATCGCCCAGGAGTCCCTGATCATGAGCGGGCTCGACCTGATCGACGACACCGACGGGCGCGCGTGGACCGTCGGAGCTTCGGCACGATCCCTGCTCCCCCGCGCCGCCATGCTCGCCGAAATCTGGCCCGCATAAGCATGATTGCGTGCCCGGCGAACTTTCTGGTCCGGTGCAACGCGCCGGCAACCGGACCATCGGCATCGCCAGGGACAACTGATCATCCCCACGAAACCCTCGTCGGTTAGCGTCGCGGAAATGTACGTGACCGACCTGCAGCACTTCCTCGACATGCCCCCCGACGCGCCGGGGCCGGCCCGCCGACTGGCCGAGCACCTGAGTGCCATCGTGCGAGCGGCGACGGCGGGTGACGCCCGGATCGCCTGGGAGAGCGCGCTGCCGTGTCGGCGTCGACCTGCCAACCGCCGCTGTCCCGGTCGGCTCATCGTGCACCGGGGCGAGCCGGGCTCACCGATCGACTGGCGCTGCAGCGCCTGCGGCGACGACGGCGTGATCAGCAGCTGGGAGGAATCCCACTTCGATCTGCGCCGCCGACGACCGGCCCTCGTCGGCACCCTGCACCAGATCGTCGTCCCCCACGAAGTGGCCGCCGCGCTGCGCGAATTGTGTCTCCTGGAAACCGAACTCGAACGGCTGGTGTTCGGGATACGCGTCCACGGCGGCGACGCGATCCTCACCGTCACCGACGAACAACTCGACGACCTGATCGACGCCATGGCCGCCGAAGCCAACCACGAAACCAACCGCCGCCGACGACAACGCCTCGACGCCGCCTATGACGCGCTCGACGCCGCGGCCGGATCTGCAGATCGCCGATGATGCCAATCCAGGCGTTCCCCGCCGACCCGAACACGGGCAAGCTGGACACCACCACCGGTAAACAAGGAAGCCCGCGATGACTACAGACGCTGATGTGATCGTCGTCGGCGCGGGCATGGCCGGCCTGTCCGCCGCGGACCGGCTGATCGCCGCCGGCAACTCGGTGCTGGTTCTGGAGGGCCGCGACAGGGTCGGTGGCCGCGTCCTCAACGAGGCGCTGGACCCGGCCGACCCGACGCAGGTGGTCGAGGTGGGCGGGCAGTGGCTGGGCCCGACCCAGCATCGCGCCCGCGCCCTGGCGCAGCGGCTGGGCCTGGCGCTGCACCCGACCTACGACCAGGGCCAGCGTCTTCTCGAGCGCCGCGGCGGCCGACTGACCCGCTACCGCGGCGACATCCCCGTGATCAACCCGCTCGTGCTGGCGGACTTCGGGCAGGCGCAAGTGCGTCTGGACCGCATGGCCAAGGGCGTCGCACTGGATGCGCCCTGGACCGATCCCCGCGCCGAGCACCGCGACGCGATGACGTTCGCAACCTGGTTGTCCCGCAACGTCTTAACCCGCGACGCGCGCCGCCTGTTGCGCTCGGCCCTCAAGGTCGTCTGGGCGTGCGAGCCGCACGACGTGTCGCTGCTGCACGTGCTGTTCTACATCCATTCCGCCGGCGGCCTCGACGACCTGATCGGCACCAGCGGCGGCGCCCAGCAGGACCGCGTCGTCGGCGGCACCTACCTGCTCGCCGAGCGGCTGGCCCGCGAACTCGGTGAGCGCGTGCTGCTCGGGCGCCCGGTGCGCCGCATCCTCCATGACGACGAGGGCGTCACCGTCGTCGCCGACGGTGGCGACGATCTGCGCGCACGCCGGGTGATCGTGGCCGTGCCTCCCACCCTGGCCGGCCGCATCGACTACGCGCCGGCGCTGCCCGCCGCCCGCGACCAGCTCACCCAGCGCATGCCCATGGGCTCGGTCATCAAATGCATGACCGTCTACGACGAACCCTTCTGGCGCCGCGACGGTCTCAGCGGTCAGGCGATCAGCACCGAGGGCCCCGTCAGCGCCGTCTTCGACAACAGCCCACCCAGCGGGTCACCCGGTGTGCTGCTCGGGTTCCTCGACGGCCGCGAGGCGCGCCGGCTCTCCCCCGCTTCCCCCGAGGAGCGCCGCGACGTCGTGGTCGGCGCCTTCACCCGGCTGTTCGGCCCGCGGGCCGCGCGACCGCTGCGCTACCTCGACAAGGACTGGTCGACCGAACCGTTCACCCGCGGCTGCTACGCCGCGGTGATGCCGCCCGGCGCCTGGACGGGGTTCGGCCCGGCGTTGCGCGCCCCGGTGGGGCGCATCCACTGGGCGGGCACCGAGACCGCCACGATCTGGAACGGCTACATCGACGGCGCGATCCGCTCCGGAGAGGACGCCGCGGCCGAAGTGCTACGTGCCGAGGCGAATTGACGGCCAACGTTCTTGGCGCAGCATGCGCTACGCCGCCTGGGCCAGCGGAACTGCTGCACACCGCCGGCAGTCGTTATCGCCGATAGGCGGCCGTGACGTCGGTGTGGACGAAATCGTCACCCACATACAGCAAGGGTTCGCCGGTCACCTCAGCGAGCGCATAGGAGTAGCAGTCGCCCAGGTTCAGTGCCGCCGGGTGGCCGCTGCCTCGCCCGAAATCGCGATAGGCCCTGCTTGCGATCTCGGCCTGCTCGGCATCGAACGGCACCAGGTCGATCTCCCACACCGCGAATAAGCGCTCCACCCTCCGTTGATCCTCGGGACGCAGCCGACGGGTCAAGACGGCGTTGACTTCTACCAAGGTCGCCGCCGACATCTTGGGTGCCGTTGCGTCCAAGAGCATCTCGGCAAGCTGCTCGCCGTCTGTTTCGCCGAGCACGACCGCAACGACCGCCGACGTGTCGACGATCACGAAGGCAGGCCGGCGCCGTCGTAAAGCTGCCCCTCCGCCTCCCTGAGCCGCACGCGCTCCGCATCGGTGAGCGAGCCGTGCAACTCGTCGAGCAGTCGGCGCGCCTTCGCCCGCCGCGCATCGCCGCGTCGATGGGTGCCGAGGGCGTCGTGATCGCGGTCCAACTCGGCCAGCTTCGAGCGCACGGCCTCGGTGATCGCGCCCGTCTGGGTCAGACCGGTCCTCGTGGCGAGCTCGCGCACCAACGCGACGGTGTGCTCGTTCTTGACATTCAGCCCCATGGTAGAAGGGTACCTGCCGGGGGGAGAATTTCTATACCACGCGCTCTGATGGAGCCGGCGGCGCCGACCGATTTTGGACATCAGGCTTCCAGCTGGATCAGCACCGCGACATCGTTGTGCAGGTGCGCCAAGCCACTGTCGAGGGTCGCCAGCCGCCCGTTGCGGCTTCGCGCGAGCTGAGCGAGGTAGGCATCCGTCACCTGCCGGTGGCCGACCACACCACCGACCTCGACGTCGGCGAAAGACACACTGTCGGGCCAGAACTCGTGACGTTTCGATGCTGTGACCGCACTGACGACATCCCGCGCCGCTGCCGCGGATTGCCCGGCCCGCACCAGGAATCTGACAAGGCTGCCCTGGGTGATCGGGCAGGTGGCGAATCCCGCGTCGGATTCCGCCAGCCAGTCCGCGGCGGCGTCATGGTGCACATGCTCCGCGACGACCAGCGCGATGAGCACATTCGCGTCGAGCAGCACCGTCACCCCTCGTCCTCCAACGAGCGCACGTCCTCGGAGGTCACGACGGTCCCCACGCTCACCACCGGCAATCCGGTCCTGGGGTCTGTGGAGATCGCGGCCGTGTCACCGGAGGCGAGGCCGCGCCGAACGAGGTCGGCGACGGTCTGACTCAACGTACGTCGAGTGTCCCGCGCAATCGCCAACGCCTGTCTGTGCAGGTCGTCGGGCAGATCGATGGTGGTGCGCACGCCCCACCCTAGCATCACTGCATCATGATGCACCGATGCGTCGCGGCCAGATTTCACGCCGATTTGGTACCGGCGCTCCGCAGTAGGTCGCACGCGTCGACGAAGCGGTCCCACTCGACCTCGGGTTTGTTACAAGTCGGGAATCTACCCCCTTGACTCAGGATCACCTGTCAGTCGGCTGGCCAAGGACATCGACACGCCGGGCTTGACCGTGAACCATTG
>NZ_JBYCLG010000282.1:0-18386 GCF_057473785.1 Mycobacterium sp. TH-M103 | reverse complement strand
GAAGATGTCGGAGATGATGCGCATCGACGGCTTGGGCGGATAGATGTAGGTGTTGCGCACCATGAACTCTTTGAGGATGTCGTTCTGGATGGTGCCGGCCAGCTTCTCCGGCGGCACCCCCTGCTCCTCGGCGGCCACCACGTACAGCGCCAGGATCGGCAGCACGGCCCCGTTCATCGTCATCGACACGCTGACCGCCGACAGGTCGATGCCGTCGAACAGCTGCCGCATGTCGAGGATGGAATCGATTGCCACGCCTGCCATTCCGACGTCACCCTGCACGCGCGGGTGGTCGGAGTCGTAGCCGCGGTGGGTGGCCAGGTCGAAGGCCACCGACAGGCCCTTCTGGCCGGCGGCCAGGTTGCGCCGGTAGAACGCGTTGGAGTCCGCCGCGGTGGAGAACCCGGCGTACTGGCGAATGGTCCACGGCTGGTTGACGTACATCGTCGGGTAGGGCCCGCGGATGAACGGCGGCTCGCCGGGGAAGCTGTTGAGCGGATACCCCTCGGCCTGCGCGGCGGCGCGGTCGGCGGCGACGTAGACCGGCTTGACGTCGATGCCCTCCGGGGTGTGCCAGCTGTCGTCCCGATCCACCGCGGCGGCGGGCGGCCGCCCGGCGCGGTCGCCCTGCAGCGGGACGTCGGCGAAACTGCCGATCACTGAGGTGCTTGCGGTCATCGCGGCTACGCCCCCAATCGGGTGAGCAGATTCGACAGGACTTCGACCGCATCGATTTTCGCGGTCAGGTACTCATCGGGCCGAGGCTCGGCATCGCCCATCGCCTTCTCCGGCCCGGCCAGGTACACCCTCGCCACGCCGGCGCCGCGGGCCGCCGCCACGACGCCCGCCGCCTCGTCCCCGTAGCGCTTGTCGGTGCCGCAGATGACCGCCGCCTCCGGTGAGCCGGCGTCGGACACGGCCTGCGCGACGCCGGCGGCGTCGAGCGGCCCGGGGTTGACCGCCTCGATCCCGCCGGAGGCCAGCAGGTTGGCGGCGAACGTCGCCCGGATGTTGTGCTCGGCCAGCGGGCCCAGCGGCAACAGCAGCGCCCGCGGGCGGGCGCCGGTACGGGCCAGGAAGGAATCCGAGCGGTCCCGCAGCGCCTCGAACGCGGCGGCGTAGCGGGCCACCGTCGGCGTCGAATCCTGTTGCGGCAGAGCCGCCTCGGCCAGGTTCGGGAACTCGTTGACGCCGGTGATCGCGGTGCGGCGGTGCGCGATGTCCTCGGCGCGGCGCGCGGCCACCACCGCGATCTGCCCGGCGAGGTAGCCGCGGGCGTCGGCGAACCCGCCGCGGGACTCGATCTCCTGGAAGTGCCCCCAGGCGTCGCGGGCCAGCTCGTCGGTGAGTTCTTCGACGAACCACGAGCCGCCGGCGGGATCCAGCACCCGTCCGACGTGGGACTCCTCGAGCAGCAGCAGTTGGGTGTTGCGCGCGATGCGGCGCGCGAAGCTGGCCGATACGCCCGGGAAGCCGGCCGGGATCGCGACGTCGAACGGGTGCATCAGGACGGTGTCGGCGCCGCCGACACCCGCGGCGAACGCGGCCACCGTGGTGCGCAGCATGTTCACCCACGGGTCGCGCTGGGTCATCATCGGCAGCGAGGTCTCGGCGTGCAGCACCGCCGCGCCGCCGTCGGCGTCACCGGCCACCTCGGCGACCCGCGCCCACAGCCGGCGAACGGCCCGCAGCTTGGCGATCGTCATGAACTGGTCGTCGTCGGCAGCCAGCCGGAAGCTGATCTGGCGCAGCGCGTCGCCGACCGGGATCCCCGATTCGACGAGCATCCGCAGGTAGGCCACCGCGGCCGCCACGCTGCCGGCCAGCTCCCACGCCGCGCTGGCGCCCAGGTTGTGAAAGGCCGGTCCGTCGACGGTGATCGCCCGCACGCCGCGGCGCCCGGCTGTCCGGCCCGCGACCGCCATCACGTCCTCCACCGGGCACGACGGCCGGCCACCCAGCGCCGCGCTCAGCGGGTCGGCGCCCAGGTCCACCGCCGGTGTCGCGCCGGCATCCAGCCGGTCGACCAGCTCCAGCACCGCGTCGCAGGCCGCCGCATAGTCGGCGCCCGCGTCCAGGATCAGCGGCGCCAGGTCCAGGTGCACGCCGGCGAGCAGGCCGCCGAGCTGCCCGGGTGCCACGCCGGACTCCCCCACCCGGACCAGCAGCGCGCTAACCCCGTCGTTGAGCGCGGCCAGCACCGCCGCGTTGCCGTCGTCGGCGCCGGGCCTGGGGAACACCTCGGCGACCTTCCAGCCGGCGTTGACGTCGCGCGCCGCGTCGCCACCGCGCACGTAGGGCCACTCGCCGGGCAGCGGCGGCTCGGGCAGCTCGTCGAAGGCGGTGTAGAGCGCCCGGACGGCAAACCCGTCATAGGTCGGGGTGTCCAGCGAGCGCTCGGGTTCCTTACCCAGCTCCGCGGGGTCACGCCGGGCGCTCTTGGCCAGCACACCCGCGACCGCGGTGCGCCAGCGCGCCAGCGCTTCCTGACCGGCTGCTGGTTCGGCAGGTACCTCCGTTGGTACGTCCACGGACACCGACTGCTCCTGTAATCGCAGGAATTGGCAATCTTCCCCATCCCGGGTCGCCACTTGCTAACCAGGCTAATTGATCGGCTGCGGCCCTCCCGCGGGGAGGTCGCCATCGCGAAACGCCAGACTCGGGCAACGCGATATTCACCCGCGGCCCGTAACCTTTGAAGACGTGACGGCCCCCGCCACCGGCAAATCCACCGGCGTCCTGCGCAGCGTCGGATGCGCGCTGGGCGCGACCGCGCGTCAGCTGTCCCGGCCGCGCGCCATCGCGACTGCGCTCGGCATCGGCGTCGTGGTGGCGGTGGCGCTGCTGGTGCCGCTACCGACCGCGGTGCAGGTGCGCGACTGGGCGCAAACCGTGGGACCGTGGTTCCCGCTGGCGTTTCTGACCGCGCACGTCGTCGCCACCGTGGTGCCGATTCCCCGCACGGCGTTCACGCTGGCCGCCGGGCTACTGTTCGGCCCGCTGCTGGGCGTGCTGATCGCGGTGTCCGCCAGCGCCGCCAGCGCGGTGATCGCCCTGCTGCTGGTACGCGCCGCGGGATGGCAACTGGGCCGCCTGGTTCGCCACGGCGCGGTCGACAAGGTGGACACGCGCCTGCGGGAGCGGGGCTGGCCGGCGGTATTGTCGCTGCGGCTGATTCCCGTCGTACCCTTCTCCGCGCTGAACTACGCCGCCGGCGCGTCGGCCGTGCGGGTGCTGCCGTTCGCGGTGGCCACCGTCGCCGGCCTGCTGCCCGGCACCGTCGCCGTGGTGGTCCTCGGCGACGCGCTGGCCGGTCACCCCGACCCGCTGCTGTATCTGGTGTCGCTGTGCACGACCGCCCTGGGGCTGCTGGGGCTGGTGTTCGAGGTTCGCCACTACCGGCGTCAGCACCGCCACGAGCCTGCCGTCGGCCGCTGAGCGAACCGCACTTTTAGCGCCCCGGCATCGAGATCCGCGGTGGCAACCCGGCCAATCCGCACGCGGGATGCTCGGTTCCGGTGGAGTTCTCCTGGCAGAGTTGGTGCAGCCCTGGCTGGACAGGTGGCACCTGACCGCCGTCGTCACGCTCCCTCGCCCAGGGGCAGGGTGAGCACGAACTGCGCCCCGCCCTCGCGCGGCAGACACACCAGCTCGCCGCCGTGCGCGCGGGCCAGGGCACGGGCGATCGGCAGGCCCAGGCCGGCGCCGCCGTGATCGTAGGCGCGGCCGGCATCCAGGCGCACCAGCCGCTCGAAGATGCGTTCGCGCTCGGCGTCGGGAACACCGGGTCCGGTGTCGGTGACGGTCACCCGGGCGGCGCCGTCGCTGACGGCGACGTCGATGTGGATGGCACCCCCGCCCGGGGTGTGCCGGCGCGCGTTGTCGAGCAGATTGGCCATGATCTGGGCGAGCCGCGTCGAGTCCGCGGTGACGGCGAGCTCGCTCAGGCCGGTACGGATCACGGTGAGCTGCGGCGCCAGCAGCGTGGTCCGGTCCGCTTCGGCGTCCACGACGGCTGCCAGGTCGACGTCTGCGACCTGCAGCGGAATCCCGGCGTCGATGCGACTCAGATCCAGCATGTCGGCGACGAGGCGCCCGGCGCGACGGGCGTCCGCCAGCAGCAGGCCCGCCCTGCGGTACTGCCCGCGCGCGGCGGGGTCCTCCCGGTGCCGGACGGCGCTGCCGGCGATCTGTTCGGCCGCCGCCTGCATGCCGGCGATCGGGGTGCGCAGCTCGTGGGCGGCGTCGGCGAGGAACTGCCGGGTCGCCGCCTCGGCGCGCCTGGCCGTGTCGGCGGCCTGCCGGGCCTGCCGCTCGGAGGTCTCCAAAGCGTCCAGCATCCGGTCGAACGCGCCCGCGGCGCGGCCCAATTCGGTGTCGGCGCGGTCCGGATGCAGGCGACGGCCCCGGTCCCCGGTGGTGATGTCGTCGGCCAGCGCGGTGAGCCGGTCCAACGGCCGCAGCGCTGCCCGGCTGACCGCGACCACCAGCAGCGCCGCCAACAGCAGGGTGGCCAGGCCGGCCCCGATCATCAGCCCGCGCAGCTGGCGGGTCACCTGCGCGGTCTGCGTGGTGTCGGCGACCAGGACGAGCCGGGCGCCGCCGGGCAAGGGGTGCACCACGACCGTTGCGGTCGCGTCCGGCGGTGGCGGCGGTGGCGGTCGTGGCGGCGGGGGCGGCCAGGCGGGCATGCCGGGCGGGGGCGGGCCGTGCGGCGGCGGAGGGGGCGGACCGGGCGGCGGCACGAACTCGCCGGAGCGGGCGTCGGGGCTGATGCCCCGGTCGCCGTAGCTGGCGCCGTCGGCGGTGACCAGCAACGCCCGCACACCACCCCCGTTGAGCTCGGCGGCCAGCAGGTCCGGCGGCGTCCGGGCGGCGGTCAGCGCGTCGGCGCGCGACGTCGCCGCCAGCAGCCGGTCGTGCAGGTTCCGGCGGGCCAGCACGCCCAGGCTCACGTCGATGGTGGCACCGAGCACGACCAGCAGGCCGGCCAGCAACGCCAGCAGCACCACCGTCACCCGGCGCTGCAGCGACGGCGTCGGCGTCGTCACGGCCGCTGCGGCTGCAGGCGGTAACCGATACCGCGGACGGTGTGCAGGATGCGCGGCCCGTGGGCCTCGAGTTTGCGCCGCAGGCCGCTGACGTGGACCTGCACCAGGTTGGGGTCGTAGGCGTCATAGCCCCACACGGCGTTGAGGATCTGCCCGGCGCTGACGATGCCGCCGCGCTGCTCGACGAGGAAGGCCAGCAGCCGCAGCTCGGTGCCGGTCAGCTCCAGCCGGTGCCCGTTGCGCGCGGCCACGCCGGCCTCGACGTCCAGCACCAGGTCGCCCACCTGGACGACCCGCGGCAACCGTCCGCGCCGGCGCAGCACCGCGCCGACCCGCGACACCAGTTCGGCGAGCTCGAAGGGTTTGACGACGTAGTCGTCGGCACCGCCGTCCAGGCCGCGCAGCCGGTCCTGCAGGGCGTCGCGGGCCGTGATCAGCACGATCCCGATGTCTCCCCACTCGCGGATCACGTCGATGAGCGCGAACCCGTCCCGCCCCGGCAACATCACGTCGAGCACCACCAGGTCGGGCCGCAGCCCGTCGAGGGCCTCCTCCAACTCGTCGCCGTCACGGCGGACGTCGGTGTGGTAGCCGACCTCGGTGAGCGCCTCGCCGACCATCTCGCGGATCGTCTGGGAGTCTTCGACCACCAGCACCCGCGGGGTGCCCGCAGTGAGCCGATCGCCCGCCCCCAGCAAATCGGCCATGCCCCCTTTGTAATGCCCCTTTCTGGGATTGGGCTGAAGATCGCTCTGCACCTACTCTGCTGCTATCGCTGCTAATGTGCCTGCATGGTGGCCATCACGATCCGCGGCATCCCCGACGACGTCCGCGACGAATTGGCCGCGCGTGCCGCCCGGTCGGGCCAGTCGCTGCAGGAATACCTTCGCGGCCTGCTCGTCGCGACGGCGGCCAAGCCGACGGCACGCGACGTCGTCGCCCGGGCCCGCGCGCGGGTGAACGCGACCGGCGTGCGCCTCGACGCGGACGCCATCCTCGCCGCGAAAGAATCCGATCGCCGGTGAGCGAGCGCGTCGTCTGCGATGCCTCGGCCATGGTCGCCGTCCTGCTGGATTCCGGCAGCGACGGCCTGTGGGCGACGGCACAGCTGACAGACGCCGAACTGGTGGCGCCCGCGGTGTTTCCGTTCGAATGCGGCAACGTCATCAGGCGGGCCGAACTCGCCGCGGCGATCGGCGCCGACCAGGCCGCGCAGGCCCACGCCGACCTGCTCGACCTACCGGTGGACCTGTGGCCGTACGAGTTGCTGGCGGCCCGGGTGTGGGAGCTGCGAGCGAACCTGTCCTGTCACGACGCCGCCTACGTCGCGCTCGCCGAGCTCCTGGCCGCCCCGCTGGTGACGCTGGACCGGCGGATCGCGCGGGCACCGGGCATCGCCTGCGCGGTGTCGGTTCCCGACGACAACTGACGCAACTTCTTCAGACCCACTTCAGGTCCGGCTCCTAA
The DNA here is from genome assembly GCF_057473785.1 of Mycobacterium sp. TH-M103. Classification (NCBI taxonomy): domain Bacteria; kingdom Bacillati; phylum Actinomycetota; class Actinomycetes; order Mycobacteriales; family Mycobacteriaceae; genus Mycobacterium; species Mycobacterium sp. TH-M103. Next base: position 11,868 of record NZ_JBYCLG010000282.1, on the reverse strand, counting down.
CGTCCGGGCACATGAGCACCGAAGACAACGACCACAACCCCGCAGTCACCCCGGCACCCATTCCTGCACCCGCCGCCGCCCCACCGCGCGAGCCACTCCGCCACTCCACGCCCGTGGTGGTCGGCGCCGCCGTGGCGGGCGCGCTGGTCGGCGCGGTCGGCACCGTCGCGGCGATCGCCTTCGCCTGGATCATCAGCGCCGGGCCACCCGGACCACCGCCCCCGCCGCCGCTGCTGGCCCCGCACCTGCATCCCGGCCCCCCGCCGCCGCCGATGCCGGGACTCACGTCCGACGGCTTCGGCTTCGGGCCGCCCGGACCGGCCGGGCCGCCGCGGGGCTTCCGGCCACCACCACCGCCACCGCCGGGCGGGCCGCCGGCCCCGGCCCAGCCGCCGGCCCCGCACAGCTGAGCACGCCGACCTGCGCGCCTCAGCGCGGGGCCGGCCGCGCGTCGCGCTGTTTCCCGACCAGTGCGCGCGCCTCCTCCTCGCTTTCGACCGCAGGCCCCGAGCCCGGCAGCCGCTTGCCGGCCACCTCGGGGGTGAAGAACAGCGTCGCGGCGCCGACCAGCCCGGCGAACATCAGGATGTAGGCCGGCATCAGCGCGTTGCCGGTGGCGGAGACCAGCGACTCGGCGATCAGCGGGGTTGGCCCGCCGAAGGCAGAGACCGCGATGTTGTAGGCGACGGACACCGCGCCGTAGCGGACGTTGGTCGGGAACAGGGACGGCAGCGTCGCCGGCTCGACGCTGTTGAAGCACAGCAGGGTCAGCCCCACGATCAGCACGCCCGCGAACTTCGTCGGGTAGCCACCCGCGCGCATCAACATGAACGCCGGTATCGACGCCGTCATGAGCAGGACGCAGCCGGTCCACATCAGGGGTTTGACGCCGACGCGGTCGGACAGCCTCGCCACGAACACCACCACGGTCATCAGGATGACCAGCACCATCAGCAGCATCACCAGCGCCGGGTTGTCCGGCAGGCCCACGGTCTTCTTCAGGTACGTGGGCAGGTATCCGGTGGTCATGTAGCTGACGACGCTGATCGTCAGCTCCAGACAGACGCACAGCACCAGCGCCTTCCCCTGCCCCAGCACCGTCTTGCGGAACTGTTCACGACCAGAGGTTGTGCGCTCGTCCTCACCCATCTCCTCGTAGTCGGGCGACTCTTCGATGCGCAGCCGCATCAGCAGCGCCGCCAGGCCCAGCGGCGCGCCGAGAAAGTACGGGAGGCGCCAGCCCCAGCTGGTCATGTCCGAGGTCGACAGCAGGACCTGCAGCGCCGTCACCAGGCCCGCACCCGCGACGTAGCCGCTCAGCGTGCCCATCGGCAGAAACCCGGCCATCATGCCGCGTTTTCGGTCCGGGGCGTGTTCGTCGACGTAGGTCATGGCGCCCGCGAACTCCCCGCCGGTGGACAACCCCTGACAGACGCGGATGAGGACGAGCAGGATCGGCGCCCAGGCCCCGACGGTGCCGTAGCCCGGCAACAGGCCGGTCGCGGTCGTGCTCGCCGCCATGAGCACGATGGTGATCATCAATACCCTCTTGCGCCCGATGCGATCGCCCAAGGGGCCGAAGATGAATCCGCCGAGGGGCCGCACCCCGAACGCCGCGGTCAACGTGCCGAATGTGGCGATCAGGTTGCCGGTGCTGGAGGTGTTGCCGGGATAGAAGACCTGCGCCAGCGTGGTCGCCGTGTAGCTGTAGAGGCTGAAGTCGTACCACTCCATGAAGTTGCCGATCGCGGTGCCCTGGATGGAGCGGTGCGCCGCATCCATGTCGGCGACCCGAATTTCGTCCCGCGACCATCTTTTCGTTCTCATCGAGCGGTGACGTACCCGCCACGGGCGGGGTCTACGCGTTCGCGTGGATCACGGCCGCTCAAACTGCGAGGATGGCACGAATGTCGGCAAACTCCCTTCGCGGCAGGCTGGGTGGACGTCTGCTCCGGTCGCGGCGGCTGATGCGCGCACCGATCTGGATCTTCAAGGCCCGCGCGGGCGCAGCTCCGGCCCGTGCTGGAGACGACGCTCGGCGTTCCGATCACCGAGACGGGCACGCCGCTACCGCTGGTCGAGTTGCGTCTCGACTAGCTGCGGTCGGGTCCCTTGACCGTCATGACGGCGAAGGTGGTCAAAAACGCCGCAGCCGGCAGGGTGTTGACGATCTTGTCCCGCGCCCGGATGTGCGCACCGACCGCCAGGACGAAATACAGCGTCAGCATCGCCGTGGTCAGCCTGGCCAGCGCCGGGAACCGGCTCACCGACAGCAGGCCGATCGCGGCGGCGGCCTTGACCACCGGCAGCACCGGCCGCACGCTCTCGGGGACATCGAGGTCGTCGAGGATTTTCTTGATCGGGGCTACCGGGATGGCGCAGGCCACCGCATCGCCGGCATGGAACGCGGCAAGCGCCGCATATGTTTTCGGGGAAGTCAGCACGCTCATGTGCAGATCCTATTGCGCGGCGCCGGCGGCGCCGGCGGCAACGGCGGCGGCCTGCTATAACCGGCGACCGACGCCGACACGGCACGCTCTCGTCCCGCGCGCCGATCTGTTGACTATTGGCCCAATTCCGGCGGCCGGTGACCCTCCACCGGCTTCTGCGCAATCGCCTCGGCCCTGGCCACCGCCCGCGCGATCGCCGGATCAGTCTCAGTCGAAAACCAGTCGGCGACCTCGGCGTCATCGGTCTCGCGCTGCGGCGCCTCGTCAACCGGCGACGGCTCGAACCGGAACACCCCGTCCTCGCCCGGCTTGCCCAGCATCCGGGTGAAACCCTGCAGCGCGGCGTTGAAGTCGCTGGGCACCACCCACACCTTGTTGGCGTCACCGCGCGCCATCTCCGGCAGCGTCTGCAGGTACTGGTAGGCCAGCAACTCCGGGGTGGGCCGCGCGGCCTTGATCGCGGCGAACGTCTTCTCGATGGCCTTGGCCTGCCCCTGCGCCTGCAGGTAGGCCGCGGCGCGCTCGCCCTGGGCGCGCAGCATGCGGGACTGCCGGTCGGCCTCGGCGGCAAGGATCGCGGCCTGCTTGGCGCCCTCGGCGGCCAGGATCTGCGCCTGCTTCTGCCCCTCGGCCTCCTTGATCGACGACTCCCGCATGCCTTCGGCGGTCAGAATCATGGCCCGCTTCTCGCGGTCGGCCTTCATCTGCTTCTCCATCGAGGCCTGGATCGACGGCGGTGGGTCGATGCTGCGCAACTCGACCCGCGCCACCCGCAGGCCCCACCGGTTGGTGGCCTCGTCGAGCACGCCGCGGAGCTGGGCGTTGATCACCTCGCGGGAGGTCAGGGTCTCCTCCAGCGTCATGCCGCCGACGACGTTGCGCAGCGTGGTGGTGGTGAGCTGCTCGACCCCGACGATGTAGTTGCTGATCTCGTACACGGCCGCCTGCGGACTGGTGACCTGAAAGTAGACCACGGTGTCGATGTTGAGGGTCAGGTTGTCCTCGGTGATCACCGGCTGCGGCGGGAACGACACCACCCGCTCGCGCAAATCCACCCGCGCGCGCACGCGGTCGATGAACGGAACCAACAGGGTCAGCTGACCGCTGACCGTGCGGCTGTACCGGCCCAGCCGTTCGATCACCGCCGCCTCGGCCTGCGGGATGAGCGCGACCGACTTGGCCACCACGACGACGGCGAAGATCACCAAAACCACCAGCAACACCAGGCCGGCTACCGCTCCTTGCACCGGAGTTCCTTTCTCTCGCAGCGTCTGTCGAACGCCGTCACGCGGTCCTGAACACCACCGCGGTGGCGCCGTCGATGTGCACGACGGTGACCGACTCCCCCGGTTCGTAGACATCGCCGTCGTTCAGCGGCCGGGCCGTCCACACCTGGCCGTCGAGCTTGACCTGGCCCGCATCGCGGGCCACCCGGTCGAGCACCAGCGCATTCTTGCCCTCCAGCGCCTGGATGCCCAGCTGCGGCGCCCGGGGCGTCAGCTTGCGCCGCAGCGCCGGCCGGACCAGCACCAGCAGCAGGACCGAGACGATCAGGAACACCAACCCGTCGGCCCAGATCGGCCAGTCCGCCAGCCAGGTGACCGCCGAGGCAGCCAGCGCGCCGCCACCGAGCATGAGCAGGAACATGTCGCCGGTGAGGGCCTCCGCGCCGGAGAGCACCAGTGCGAAGATCAGCCAGAGCGCCGCGCCGGGCATGCGGCCAGAATACGCGTGATCGGCCGACGCGGGACAAAGCAACTACACTGCGACATCGTGTGGTGTCCCAGTGTTTCGCTGTCCCTGTGGGGCAACGCCTGGCTCGCGGGCAAGGCCGCGCCCGATGACGTCCTGGACGCGTTATCCCTCTGGGCGCCAAAGCAATCCGTGACCGCGTATGATGCGGTCGCCGCGGGCCACACCGGCCTGCCCTGGCCCGACGTCAACGACGCCGGGGCGGTGTCGCTGTTGCAGACCCTGCGCACGGCAGTGGGGCGCCCGGCGGGTGGTCCCGGCGGTCTGCGCGGCAGCATCAACGTGCTGCTGCCGGTGCCCGGCGACGTGCGGGGGCTGGCCGCCGGAACCCAGTTTCAGCGCGACGCCCTGGCCGCGGGCGAGGCGATCATCGTTGCCGGCCCCGGCGCTCCCGGCAGCACCGTCGGACTGGTGCCCGAGTTCGGCTACGGCGACTTCGAGGACGCCGACGACGACGCGGGCCTGCCCGAATCGTCCGCGCTGTCCTGGACGGTCTACTCGCTGCCCGGTGTGCCGGTGCCGCATCACCACGACCTCGGTGACGCCGAGTACTCGCTGCGCTCGGCCGTGCGGTCGGCCGCCGACGCGCTGGGCACCCTCGGTCTCGGGTCGGCATCGTCCGACGTCGACGACCCGCGCGGGCTCGTCGAGCAGCTGCTGGAATCCACACGGCAGCACCGGATTCCCGACCATGCACCGTCACGCGCACTGCGGGTGCTGGAGAACGCCGCGCACGTCGACGCCATCATCGCGGTCAGCGCCGGGCTCAGCCGATTGTCGGACTCCCCCCGGGGCGGGTTCGCCGGGCTGGAACCGATCGCGGCGCAATCCTCCTCCGAGTCCCGCATCGCCAACGACGCGCTGCTGCCGCTGAACGCGGTGGTGCGTTCGGCGCGGATGGCCGCCGTCACCGCGATCCTGCACTCGGCGTGGACGGAGTGAGGGTCGCTACTGTTGCGGCGCCACGCAGTGCGGCGGGCGGCACGGCTCGCCGTTGACGCTGGCCAGGCAGCCGGGCACCGGATTCCGGCCGCCCACCCGCAGCGGCGTGCGGTCGTCGCGCAGTTCGTCGATCAAACCGGCGGCCAGCCGGGCGAATCGCCTGTCGGCGTTGGGTGTTGCAGCCCGGGCCAACGCGATGCCCGCCGCCTCGGCCTGCAGGCGCAACTCGTGGTCGAGGTCCCACACCACTTCGATGTGGTCGGCGACGAAGCCGATCGGGCACACGACGACGGCGTCGTTGCCGCCCTTCGCCAGCGCCCCCAGGTGGTCGGCGACGTCGGGTTCCAGCCAGGGCACCTGTGGCGGGCCCGACCGCGACTGCCACACCACGTCGTGCTCGGCGTAGCCGGCGGCCGCCGCGACCAGCCTTGCGGCATAACCGACTTGGCGGCTGTAGAGGTTCGGGCCGCAGCGCCGGTCGGCGGCCACCGGCACCGAATGCGCGGTGAACACCAGCCGCGCGGCATCGCGTCGCCCGGGAGGCATCGTGGCGGCGGCCGCAGCGATCGACTCGGCGAACATCTCAACGAACAGCGGGTGGTCGAAGTAGGGCCGCAGCTTGACCAGCTCGGGCGCTCCCGGCCCGGTCACCCGCCGGGCCCGGGCGATGTCCTCGACGTACTGGGTGCAGCTGGAATACCCGCTCCACGCCGACGTGGTGAACACCGCCGCCCGCCGAACGCCGTTGTCGCGCATCGTGGCAACGGTTTCCTCGACGTAGGGCTCCCAGTTGCGGTTGCCGAAGTACACCGGTAGCCCGGTTTCTGTCTGCAACTCGGCGATCAGCGCCCGGTTGATCCCGTTGATCGGCGACACCCCGCCGAAGTGCAGGTAGTGTTGCGCGACCTCGTCGAGGCGTTCGGGCGGAACGCCACGGCCGCGGGTGACGTTCTCCAGGAACGGCCGCACCTGCTCGGGACCTTCCGGCCCGCCGAACGACAGCAGCAGGACGGCATCGAATTGCATTGGTGCCTACAGTAATTGGGTGCTGGCGCCGCCATCGGCGAAGATGATGGTCCCAGTCGTGGCCGGCAGCCAGTCGGAGAGCACCGCGCACACGGTCTTGGCAACCGGCGTGGGGTCCTTCATGTTCCAGCCGATGGGCGCGCGCTGGTCCCAGCCCTGCTCGAGCAGCTGCATCTGGGCGCCGGCTTCGTCGCCCAGCGCGCCGCCGACGATCGCGCTCATGGCCAGCGTCCGGATCGGCCCGGCGGCAACGAGATTGGAGCGCACACCGTACTTGCCGGCCTCGCGGGCCACGAACCGGTTCACCGATTCCAGCGCGCTCTTGGCCACGGTCATCCAGTTGTAGGCGGGCATGGCACGGCTCGGGTCGAAATCCATCCCGACGATGCTGCCGCCGGGATTCATGATGGGCAACAACGCCTTCGCCAGGGAGGCGTAGGAGAACGCCGAGATATGGATGCCCTTGGAGACGTCTTCGTAGGGGGCGTCGAAGAACGGGTTGATGCCCATCCCGGTCTGCGGCATGAAGCCGATCGAGTGCACCACGCCGTCGAGCTTGTGGTCCCGCCCGATCGCCTCGCTCACCCGGTCGGCGAGCGTGTTCAGGTGCTCCTCGTTCTGCACGTCGAGCTCGATCAGCGGCGCCTTCTCGGGGAGCCTGTCGGCGATGCGCTGGATCAGCCGCAACCGGTCGAACCCGGTCAGCACCAACTGCGCCCCCGCCTCCTGAGCCACCTTGGCGATGTGGAACGCGATCGACGAGTCGGTGATGATCCCGCTGACCAGGATTCGTTTGCCTTCGAGCAGTCCTGCCATGTCCGTCCTTGTTTCCTTCTGGCTCAGTGGTGGCTCAGTTCTGGCTCAGTGGCCCATGCCCATGCCGCCGTCGACCGGGATGACCGCACCGGAGATGTAACTGGCGTCCTCGGACGCCAGGAAGCTGACCACCCCGGCGACCTCGGCGGCGGTGCCGACCCGCTTCGCCGGGATGAATTGCAGGGCGCCCTCCTGGATGCGCTCGTCGAGCGCACGGGTCATGTCGGTGTCGATGTAGCCCGGGGCAACCACGTTCGCGGTCACGTTGGCCTTCGACAGCTCCCGGGAGATCGAGCGGGCCATGCCGATCACGCCGGCCTTGGAGGCCGCGTAGTTGGCCTGGTTGCCGATGCCCCAGGTGCCGGAGACCGAACCGATGAAGATCATCCGGCCGAACCGCTTCTTCTGCATGCTGCGCGACGCCCGCTGAGCCACCCGGAAAGCCCCGGTGAGATTGGCGTCGATGACCTTCTGGAACTTCTCCACGGTCATCCGGATGAGGAAGGCGTCCGCAGACACGCCGGCGTTGGACACCAACACCTCGACGGGGCCCTGGTGCTCCTCGACCTGCTTGAAGGCGCGGTCGACGGCGGCCTCGTCGGTGACGTCGCACTCGACGCCGAACAGCCCCTCGGGCACCCCGGATCCGCGGTGGGTGACGGCCACCTTGTGTCCGTCGGCGGCCAGCCGCCGCGCGATCGCCAGGCCGATCCCCCGGTTGCCGCCCGTGACCAGGACGGAACGGGACACGAACGGGGGCCTGACCGCTTCGGCGGCGTTCTCGGTGGTGGCGTCGGTGGCTGTGTCAGTCACTCCGTCAACCTAGCGCCTTGCCGGGCGGGGACTGCAATCGGCTCGCCGCGACTCAACGACGGCGCAGGACGATGTCGACGGCGGCCTCGATGACGTCGTCGCCGGGCACCGTGCCGAACATCAGCGACGGGCAGGCGACCACGCCGGAGAGCATGGAGACCGCCGCCTCCAACTCCGGCCCCTCCGCGAAAGCCTGGGCGAGCATCGTGCGGATCGGCCGCTGGCCTTCGGAATTGATTTCGTCCCTGACCCGGTTCATCGCATCGGCCATCGCCCACTCGGCCATCGCGGCAAGCACCCGGTCCAGGCGCAGGTCGAGCACCGCCTGCCGGAACGTCTTGAGCTCCCCGATCAGATCGGCGCGCAGATCGCCGGTGGGCTCGTGGTGTTCGAAGTTCCGCAGGGACTCCAAGGCGAGTGCGGCGAGGTCGGGGCGCGACGGCCAGTGCTTGTAGAGCGTGGTCTTGGAATAGCCGGCCTTCTCGGCGACGCGAGCGTGCGTGAGCGCCTCGGAGCCCTCCTCGACGAGCACGTCGAAGGCCGTACGCGCGACGTCGGCCCGGGTTCGGGTGATCCGGGCGTCTTCGCCCGGCGCGCTCGATGGGCGGCCGCGGTCGGTCATCGGTGCGCTTCCTTTCCCGCGGCGAGCGCTCGAGCGGTTCACGGGTGGTCCGCAAAGAAAACTATCCGATGAACAAGGAGACCAGAATCATACCCCTCGATCACTAGTGGTCTGTTAGTTCATTACTGTACGGTTGGTGAATCCAGCGCCGTGGACTTGGGAGTGAACCGCATGGACCGGAAGAACGAAGCGGGTGCACGGCTGGCCCGCAGAGCCGACGAGATCGACACCCGCTACCACCCGTCGGCGGCGCTGCGCCGCCAGCTGAACAAGGTGTTCCCGACGCACTGGTCGTTCCTGCTCGGCGAGATCGCGCTGTACAGCTTCGTCGTGCTGCTGCTCACCGGCGTGTACCTGACCCTGTTCTTCGACCCGTCGATGACCGAGGTCACCTACAAGGGCGTCTATCAGCCGCTGCGCGGCATCGAGATGTCGAAGGCCTACGCCTCGACCGTCGACATCTCCTTCGAGGTGCGCGGCGGGTTGTTCATGCGCCAGATCCACCACTGGGCCGCGCTGATGTTCGCCGCCGCGATCATGGTGCACCTGGCTCGCGTCTTTTTCACCGGCGCGTTCCGGCGGCCGCGCGAGGCCAACTGGGTGATCGGGTCGCTGCTGCTGATCCTGGCCATGTTCGAGGGCTTCTTCGGCTACTCGCTGCCCGACGACCTGCTCTCGGGCACCGGCCTGCGGGCCGCCCTGTCGTCGATCACCTTGGGAATCCCCGTGATCGGCACCTGGCTGCACTGGGCGTTGTTCGGCGGGGACTTCCCCGGCGACGTCCTGATCCCGCGGCTGTATGCGATCCACATCCTGATCTTCCCGGGCATCATGCTGGCGCTGATCGGACTACACCTGGCGCTGGTGTGGTTCCAGAAGCACACCCAGTTCCCCGGGCCGGGCCGCACCGAGCGCAATGTTGTCGGCGTGCGGGTGATGCCGGTGTTCGCGGTGAAGTCCGGCGCGTTCTTCGCGGCCATCGTCGGCGTGCTGGGACTGATGGGTGGCCTGATGCAGATCAACCCGATCTGGAACCTGGGCCCCTACAAGCCATCCCACGTCTCGGCCGGCTCGCAGCCCGACTTCTACCTGATGTGGACCGACGGGCTGGTGCGGCTGTGGCCGGCCTGGGAGTTGTACTTCTGGCACCACACCGTTCCGGCCGCCGTGGCCGTCGCGGTGCTGATGGGCGTGATCTTCGCCGTCCTCATCGCCTACCCGTTCCTGGAAAGGCGGTTCAGCGGCGACGCCGCCCACCACAATCTGCTGCAGCGTCCGCGCGACGTCCCCGTGCGCACGTCCATCGGGGCCATGGCGATCGCGTTCTACCTCGTGTTGACGTTCTCGTCGTTCAACGACCTCATCGCCTACAAGTTCGACATCTCGCTGAACGCGACGACCTGGATCGGGCGCATCGGGATGGTGGTGCTCCCGCCGATCGTCTACTTCGTCACCTACCGCTGGTGTGTGAGTCTGCAGCGCAGCGACCGCGCGGTGCTCGAGCACGGCATCGAAACCGGCATCATCAAGCGCCTGCCACACGGCGCCTACATCGAGGTGCACCAGCCGCTGGGTCCGGTCGACGAGCACGGCCACCCCGTCCCGCTGCCCTACCAGGGCGCTCCGGTGCCCAAGCGCGTGAACAAACTCGGCGCGGGCGGCCGACCGGGCGCCGGCAGCCTCCTGTTCGCCGATCCACCCGCCGAAGCGGCGGCCCTGCGCGAGGCGGCCCACGCCGGCGAACGGCGCGCCCTGACGGCGCTGCGCGGGCGCCAGAACGGCGACAACGGCCACGATCCGGAGCCGTAACGGCGCACCGAGCCGGGCAGGGCCGTCAGGCGGGCAGGCGGCGGTTGATCAGCAGCGCCGCCAGCGCCGCCAGCGCCAGCACCAGCGCCCCCAGCCGCAGCCAGCCGGCACTGGCGTCGCCCTTGATGGTCTCGTAGCCGATCTGCTGCTGCAGCGAGGCGTAGACGGCCTTCAGCTCCTGCAGGTTCGACGCGCTGTAGGAATTGCCGCCGGACAGCTGGGCCACCTTCTTGAGCGTCTCGTCGTCGACGGGCACCGGCTGACGCTGGTCGTTGATCTCGACGAAGCCGTAGGGCGTGCCGAACGAGATCGTCGAGATCGGCACCCCCTGGTCCTTGGCGGTGCGCGCGGCGGTGAACGCGCCCTTGGGGTTGTCGGGGCTGGTCGGCATCGTCTCCTTGCCGTCGGAGAACAACACGATGCGCGCCGGGGGCGGGGTGTCGCCGCCCCCGATCACCGCACCGACCGTCGCGATCGCCTGCAGCGCGGTGAAGATGGCCTCACCCGTGGCGGTCCGGTCGGCGAACTGCAGCTTGCCGAGCGCGTTCTTGGTCGCATCCCGGTTGGTGGTCGGCGACACCAGCACCGTCGCGGTGCCCGCATAGGAGATCAGCCCGAGGTTGATACCCGGGGTCAGCTCCTCGGCGAACTGCTTGGCGGCCTCCTGCGCGGCGACCATCCGGTTGGGCGCGACGTCCGTGGCGCGCATCGACTGCGACACGTCTATCACCAGCATCACCACCGCGCGGTTGCGCGGAATCCGCACGTCGCGGGTGGGGCCGGCCATCGCGACGGTGAGCAACACCAGCGCGGCCACCAGCAGGATCGCCGGCACGTGCCGCCACTTGGCCGGCCGCTTGGGCGCGACGCTTTCCAGCAGCTCCATGTTCGCGAACCGCAGAATCCGCCGCTGCCGGGCCAACTGCATCAGCACGTAGAGCACGGCCAGCCCGGCGACCACCAGCAGGAACAGGAAAAACCACGCGTGTTCGAAGCCGGACAACGACATCGGGCCGAGCAACGGCAACGTCACTGCCGCCCCGCCAGTGCCCCACGCCGCCGGGACTCCACGAAACGCACGATGTCGGCGAGCCAGTCCCGGTCGGTGCGCAGCGTCAAAACCGGTGCGCCGCAACCGCGGATCGTGCGCGCGACGTCGGCGCGGTGCGCCGCGGCCGCCTTGGCGAAGTCGTCGCGCAGCTGGGCGTCGATGGTGAACTCGCGGGTCAGCCCGGACTCGGCGTCCTGCAGCACGACGTCGCCGACGTCGGGCAGTTCGACATCGCGGGGGTCGAGCACCTCGATGGCCAGCACCTCGTGGCGGGCCGCGATCGCCCGCAGCGGGCGCATCCAGTTGATCGGCCCCAGGAAGTCGCTGATGATGACCGCCATACCGCGCCGACGCTCCGGGCGGCGCAGCGCGTCGATGGCCGTGGCCAGATCCCCGCGCACCCCGATCGGCGCCCGCGGGGTGGTGGCGATGGTGCGCAGCAGCGTCTGCTCGTGCTGGCGTCCGGACCGCGCGGGCACGCGGATCATCCTCTCGCCGTTGGTGATCAGCGCGCCGAGCCGGTTGCCGCCCCCGCTGTTGAGGTAGGTGATCGCGGCCGCCGCCGCCACCGCCAGGTCGCGCTTCTC
>NZ_JBYCLG010000281.1:0-13939 GCF_057473785.1 Mycobacterium sp. TH-M103 | reverse complement strand
AGCATCCGGTCCCGGGTGATCCCGGCGTTGTTGACCACGATGTCCAGCCCGCCGAGCTTGTCGGCGCAGGCAACCAATTCGTCGGCGGTCGCGCGTCGGCTGATGTCCCCGGCAACGGCGACCGCCTTGGACCCGGCGGTGCCGATCTCGTCGATGACGTCGGAGGCGTCCAGGGCGCCGGCCATGTCGTTGACGACGACGGTGGCGCCCTGGCGGGCTAAGCCGAGCGCCTCGGCGCGCCCCAGGCCCGCGGCCGCACCGGTGACCACCGCGACCTTCCCGGAGAGATCGGTCGCGTTCGTGCTGCTAGTCAATTTATGAATACCTCTAGTTTCGAGTCGCCCGGCGTCGCGCCCGGGTCATTCGCCGCGTAGGAGCGCGGCTCGCGGGCATTCGGCGATCGCCTGCTCGGCCAAACTCTCCTGGTCGGGTGGAATCGGGTCAAGCTTCACGACGGCGTAGTCGTCGTCGTCAAGGTCGAAGATGTCCGGCGCGATTCCCAGGCACACTGCATTGCCTTCGCACCGATCACGATCAACGATCACCCGCACGGTACCCTCCTCGAATCTGGCCTGCACTATGAGCACATGCCCCGTCGGTATGTAGCTACACCATAGGGGCCCCGGTAGGTCTGGGGAAACGGTCGCTGGATTCCCAGACTAGAACGTGTTACAACCGGGAAGACGAACGGGTGGCCGGCCGGCTTCTCACGCCTAGCCAAAGGACAGCTGGAATGCGCATCAGTTACACCCCCGAACAGGAGGAGCTGCGTCGCGAGCTGCGGTCATATTTCACCGCGCTCATGACGCCGGAGCGCCGCGAGGCGCTGACCTCCACACAGGGCGAGGTCGGGACGGGAACCGCGTATCGCGACACCGTTGCGCAGATGGGCAAGGACGGGTGGCTCACCCTGAACTGGCCCAAGGAGTACGGCGGCCAGGACCGCTCGCCGATGGACTCGCTGATCTTCACCGACGAGGCCGCCATCGCCGGCGTGCCCGTGCCGTTCCTGACGATCAACAGCGTGGCGCCGACCATCATGGCGTTCGGCACCGACGAGCAGAAGAAGTTCTTCCTACCCAAGATCGCGGCCGGGGAGCTGCACTTCTCGATCGGCTACTCCGAGCCCGGAGCCGGCACCGACCTGGCCAACCTGCGCACCAGCGCCGTGCGCGATGGCGACGACTACGTGATCAACGGCCAGAAGATGTGGACCAGCCTGATCGCCTACGCCGACTGGGTCTGGCTGGCCGTGCGCACCAATCCCGAGGCCAAAAAGCACCGCGGCATCTCGATGCTGGTGGTGCCGACGACCGCGGAGGGCTTTTCCTGGACGCCCGTGCACACCATGGCCGGCGTGGACACCAGCGCCACCTATTACACCGACGTGCGGGTGCCGGTCACGAACCTGATCGGTGAGGAGAACGGCGGCTGGAAGCTGGTGACCAACCAGCTCAACCACGAGCGGGTCGCCCTGGTGTCGGCGCAGCCGATCTTTTTGGCCCTGCGCGAGGTTCGCGAGTGGGCGCAGAACACCAAGGACGCCGGCGGTGGCCGCCTCATCGACTCCGAGTGGGTGCAGCTGAACCTGGCCCGGGTGCACGCCAAGGCCGAGGTGCTCAAGCTGATCAACTGGGAACTCGCCTCGGCGGCCGGCGACTCGCTCAATCCGGCCGACGCGTCGGCGGCCAAGGTGTTCGGCACCGAACTGGCCACCGAGGCCTACCGGCTGCTCATGGAGGTGCTGGGCACCGCGGCGACGCTGCGCCAGGACTCCCCCGGCGCGCTGCTGCGCGGGCGGGTCGAGCGGATGCACCGGGCATGCCTGATCCTGACCTTCGGCGGCGGCACGAACGAAGTCCAGCGCGACATCATCGGCATGGTCGCCCTCGGCCTGCCCCGAAGCCGCTAAGCACCGCCGAGCATCGAGAAGGACGAAAATCCATGGATTTCACGACAACCGAAGCGGCGAACGACCTCGGGGGCCTGGTCGACACGATCGTGAACTCGGTGTGCACGCCCGAGCATCACCGTGAGCTCGACGGGCTGGATCACCGGTTCGACCGGCAGCTGTGGGGCAAGCTCGTCGACGCCGACATCTTGACCAGCGCGGCGCCGACGCAGCTGGGCGGTGACGGCTTCGGCGTGCTCGAACAGGTCGCGGTACTCGTCGCGCTGGGCCATCAACTGGCCGCCGTTCCCTATCTCGACTCGATCGTGCTGGCCGCGGGTGCGCTCGCACGCTTCGGGACCGAGGAACTGCAGCAGCAGTGGGGCGTCGCGGCGGTCAACGGCGAGAAGGTCCTCACCGTCGCCCTGCACGGCGAAATGGGCGAGGGGCCGGTCCGGGCGGCCCGCGCCGGCGACGGCTACCGGCTCACCGGTACCCGCACCCAGGTCGGCTTCGGCCCCGTGGCCGACGCATTCCTCGTTCCGGCCGAAACCGATTCCGGCACGGCGGTTTTCCTGGTCGCCGCCGATGACCCGGGCGTTTCGGTGACCGCGATCCAGACCACCGGCCGCGGCTGCGTCGGGCACCTGGCGCTCGATGGAAGCCAGATCGACGGCACCCGGATGGTCGGCGGACCGGAAGCGGTGACCTGGCTCGAGACGCTGGCGGCTCTGGGCGCCAGCGCCTTCCAGCTTGGCGTGCTGGAGCGGGGCCTGCAGATGACCGCCGAGTACGCGCGCACCCGCGAACAGTTCGACCGCCCGATCGGTAGCTTCCAGGCGGTGGCGCAACGCCTGGCCGACGGCTACATCGACGTCAAGGGGTTGCGGCTGACGCTGACGCAGGCGGCCTGGCGGGTGTCGGAGGACATCCCCGCCGACATCGACGTCGCCAGCGCGGCGTTCTGGGCCGCCGACGCCGGGCACCGCGTGGCGCACACGATCGTGCACGTGCACGGCGGGGTGGGTGTCGACACCGACCACCCGGTGCACCGCTACTTCCTGGCCGCCAAGGAGACCGAGTTCGCCCTGGGCGGGGCCACCGGCCAGCTGCGCCGCATAGGCCGCGAGCTGGCGGAAACCCCGGCCTAGGTGCGACGGTGCTCCAGGTTCCGACTGACCTGACCGTCACCGACCTGCTCAGACCGCTGGCCGAGATCGACGACCGCGGCGTCTACTTCGAGGAGTCGTTCACCAGCTGGCGCGATCACCTGCGGCACGGCGCGGCGGTCGCCGCGGCGCTGAGGGAGCGCCTCGACCCGGCGCGTCCCCCGCACGTCGGCGTGCTGCTGGAGAACACCCCGTTCTTCTCGGCCATGCTGGTCGCCGCCGGGATGTCGGGGATCGTGCCGGTGGGGCTCAATCCGGTGCGCCGCGGCGAGGCGCTGGCCCGCGACATCGGCCGGGCGGACTGCCAGCTGGTGCTGGCCGACGCGAATTCGGCTGCGGTACTAGAAGATATCGAGCACGTCGACGTCGATTCGAGCGAGTGGACCGACGAGGTCGCCGCCCACGCGGACGCCGAGCCAGGCTTCCGGTCCGCCTCGGCCACGGACCTGTTCATGCTGATCTTCACCTCCGGCACCAGCGGCGAGCCGAAGGCGGTCAAGTGCAGCCACGGCAAGGTCGCCATCGCCGGCGCGACCATGACGCAGCGCTTCGATCTCGGCCGCGACGACGTCTGCTATGTCTCGATGCCGCTGTTCCACTCCAACGCGCTGCTGGTGGGGTGGTCGGTGGCGGCGGCGTGCCGGGGTTCGATGGCGTTGCGGCGCAAGTTCTCCGCGTCGAACTTCCTGCCCGACGTCCGCGGCTACGGCGCGACCTACGCCAATTACGTGGGCAAGCCGCTGTCGTATGTGCTCGCCACTCCCGAACACCCCGACGATGCGGACAACCCGCTGCGCGCGGTCTACGGCAACGAGGGCGTGCCCGCCGACATCGAGCGCTTCGCGCGCAGGTTCGGCTGTGCCGTGCAGGACGGGTTCGGTTCCACCGAAGGCGGGGTGGCCATCGCCCGAACCCCCGACACGCCCGCCGGCGCGCTGGGCCCGCTCACCGAAGGGCTCCAGATCATCGACCCCGACACCGGCGAACCGTGCCCGGTGGGAGTGGTCGGCGAGCTGGTGAACACCGCCGGGCCGGGCCGTTTCGAGGGCTACTACAACGACGACGACGCCGAGGCCGCGCGGATGGCCGGCGGGGTCTACCACAGCGGCGACCTCGCCTACCGCGACGACGCCGGATACGCCTATTTCGCCGGGCGGCTCGGCGATTGGATGCGGGTCGACGGCGAGAACCTGGGCGCGGCCCCCATCGAGCGGGTGCTGCTGCGTTACCCGGGCGCGGCCGAGGTGGCGGTGTACGGGGTGCCCGACGCGATAGTCGGAGACCAGGTGATGGCCGCCCTGGTGATGAGGCCGGGGGAGGCGTTCGACCCCGAGGAGTTCCGCGCATTCCTCGCCGGGCAGCCCGATCTGGGGCCCAAGCAGTGGCCGTCGTATGTCCGGGTCAGCGCCGAGCTCCCGAGGACGGTGACATTCAAGGTGCTCAAGCGTCAATTGACGGCCGAGGGGGTCGACTGCGGCGACCCGGTGTGGCGGATTCGCCGGTAGCCCATGACTTCCCGGTCTACCGAACGTGAGCTCGAGGCGAGCTTCGAGCGGCTTGCCGTGACCGTGTCGGCCGAAGTCGGCGTCGCGATCGCCCGGCCGGGCCGGACCCTGTCGCTGGGCCGTTGGTCGGCCGGTGTCGCGTGGTCGACGATCAAGGTGCCGCTGGCGGTCGCGGCCCTGCGCAGCGATCCGTCGGGCGCCTATGACCTGGTCGTCAAGGCGATCACCGAATCCGACAATCCCGCGGCCGAGCAGTTGTGGTCCCGGCTGGGCGAGCCGGCGGACGCCGCCCGGCAGGTGCGGGCGGTCATCGCCGCGGCCGGCGATACGGCCACGGTGGTCGAGTCACGACGGCTTCGGCACGGCTACACCGCGTTCGGCCAGACACGGTGGCCGCTGGGCCGACAGGCGCGGTTCGCCGCGCGGCTGTCGCAACTGGATGAAGCGGGCCCGGTCGTGGACCTGATGCACCGCCTCGCCGCCCACCAGCGGTGGGGCCTGGCCGCGAAAGGCTTTGCCGCCAAGGGTGGTTGGGGGCCGGGCGTCGAGGAGGAGAACTATCTGGCCCGCCAGTTCGGGATCGTCCCGACGGAGACGGGGCCGGTGGGGGTGGCGTTGGCGGCCGAAGCCCGCGACTTCGACGCCGCGGTCGAAGCGCTCGACGCGACGACGGACTGGCTCGTCGGCCACGCGCTAACCGAACAGTGACGGCACCACCGCGTCGATCAGGTGCGGCCCGGGCTCGGCGAACGCCGCATGCAGGGCGTCGGCGAGCTCTTCGCAGGTGGTGACGCGGCGGGCCGGCACTCCCATGCCCTCGGAGATCTTCACGAAATCGATTGCCGGGCGCGACAAGTCGAGCAGATCCAGGGCCTTGGGCCCGGGTGCGTTCCCAACGCCGACGCGTTGCAGCTCGACCCGCAAGATGTCGTAGGCGCTGTTGTCGTAGAGCACGGTCGTCACGTCGAGGTGCTCCCGCGCCTGGGTCCACAGTCCGGCGATCGTGTACATCGCCGAGCCGTCGGACTCCAGGCACAGCACCGGGCGGTCAGGCGCGGCGACCGCGGCGCCCACCGCGGCCGGGATGCCGTAGCCGATCGCGCCGCCGGTCAGAGTCAGCCAGTCGTGGGCAGGCGCCCCGGCGGTGGTCTGGGCGAGCAGCAGGCCCGACGTGTTCGACTCGTCGACGACGATCGCCCGTTCGGGCAGTAGCGCCCCGATCACGCCGGCCGCCGACGCCGACGTCAGCGCGCCGGTCGGCAACTCCGGGCGCGACGCCGCCGCGACCGGCGCGACCGTCCCCGGCGCCACCTCCTCGGCCAGCGCCTCCAGCGCGTCGGCCGCGCCGATGTGCCCGGCGAGCGTGTGCACCCGGCAGCCGGCCGGCACCAGGTCGCTGGGCATGCCCGGATACGCGAAGAACGACACCGGCGACTTGGCACCGGCGAGCACGAGGTGCTTCGCGCCGTCGAGTTGAGCCGTGGCGGCCTCGGCGAAGTAGGCCAGCCGGTCGACGGCGGGCACGCCCGCGCCGCGCTCCAGCCGCGTCGGGAACGTCTCGCACAGCAGCCGGGCACCGGTCGCCTGGGCGATCCGCGCGGCCGCGGCCAAACCCCTTGCACGGGTGGCGTCTCCCCCGATCATCAGCACCGCCGGCTCCCCGCAGCGCAGCACGTCGAGCACCTCCGACGGCAACGCGGGGGTGGCCGGAGCGCGCGCGGGCTCCGGCGCGACGGGTTGCGCGCCGTCGGACCACGACACGTCGGCGGGCAGGATCAGGGTCGAGATCTGGGCGCCCGACCGGCTGGCCGCGATCGCCTCGGCGGCATCGGCGCCGACGCCGGCGACGTCACCCGTGCGGCGCATCCAGCCCGAGACGGTGCCCGCGACCGCGTCGATGTCGGATTCCAGTGGGGCGTCGTACTTCTTGTGGTAGGTGGCGTGGTCGCCGACCACCACCACCATCGGCACGTGGGCCCGGCGCGCGTTGTGCAGGTTGGCCAGTCCGTTGCCCAGTCCGGGTCCCAGATGCAGCAGCACCGCCGCGGGCCGGTCGGCGATGCGGGCGTAGCCGTCGGCCGCACCGGTGGCGACACCCTCGAAAAGCGCTAGCACGCCGCGCATTCGGGGAACGGTGTCCAGTGCGGCCACGAAGTGCATCTCCGAGGTGCCCGGGTTGGCGAAGCACACGTCGACGTCCCCGTCGACGAGGGTGTTGATCAGGGCCTGCGCACCGTTCACCTGTTCGCCTCCAGTCTGAATACGCGCTCGGCGTTGTCGTGCAGAAAGTCGCGGCGCCCCTCGTCGGTGAGCCCGAGGTCGTCGGGCCCGGCCAGCGCGTGCGCGGGGGTGATCATCGGGTAGTTGGTGCCGAACGAGACCTTACGTTGTCCGGTACCGGTTTTCATGAACCTGATCAGCTCGTCGGGCAACCGTCTGATGGTGTAGGCCGAGGTGTCGATGTAGACGTTCTCGTGCTTGCGGGCGACGGCGACCATCTCCTCGGTCCACGGATAGCCGACGTGTCCGCAGACGATCACCAGCTCCGGGAAGTCGAGTGCGACCTGGTCGATGTAGGGGATCGGACGTCCGGTCTCCGACGGCCGCAGCGGGCCGGTGTGCCCGACCTGGGTGCAGAACGGGACACCGAGGTCCACGCAGGCGGCGAACAGCGGGTAGTAGCGCCGGTCGGTCGGGGGAGCGTCCCACAACCAGGGCACCACGCGCAGGGCGACGAAGCCCTCGCCGACGCGCCGCCGCAATTCGCGCACCGCCTCCATCGGACGGCCCAGGTCGACCGTCGCCAGTCCGCCGAATCGCTTGGCATACATGGCGATCCAGTCGGCGACCTCGTCGTTGGAGACGAGGTCCTGGCCGCCCGGCCCACGCCAGGCGCTGAGCAGACCGAGGTCCACGCTCGCGGCGTCCATGGCTTCTACCGTCGCCGCGATGGGAATCTCGGTGTCGGGGATGGCGCCACCCGTCCAGCGCCGCAGGGACGCCAGCATGTCGCTGCGCAGCAACCGCAGGGTCGGATGCTGCATCCACACGTCGATGGTCATCGCGATCGACTCTAGCCCTCAGCGGCCAGCGCGGCCCGGGCGGCGGCGTCCGTCTGCTGCGCGTACCCGCCGCCGAACAGCACGACATGGGCCAGCAGCGGGTAGAGCTGGTGTAGCCCCACGCGGCCGCGCCAGCCGGGCCGCAGCCCCCGCACGTCCTGGAAGCCGGTGAGGACGGCGTCGTGGTGCGGGCAACCGAACAGCGCGAGCATCGCCAGGTCGGTTTCCCGGTGACCGGCATGCGCGGCCGGGTCGATCAGCACCACCCCGTCGGGTGTCCACATCACGTTGCCGCTCCACAAGTCGCCGTGCAGGCGCGCCGGGGGGGCGTCGTCGTCGAAGTCACCGGCCCGGCAACGCGCGATGACGGAGTCGATCGCGGCCCGGGTCGAGTCCTCGAGCCGCGAAGCCGCGAGCTCGGCCATCGGCGTCAGCCGCGCGTCGGCGTAGAACTGCCCCCAGCGTTGGTGGCGCCGCAGCGACATCGGCAACGGCTGCGACAACGGCCCGAAGAACCCGGGCCCGTCCCATCCGTCGGGTCCCGCGCCGAACGCGGCGGCGCCGGCGTCGTGGGTGCGGGCAAGCCGGGCGCCGAACGCGTGGGCCGCCTCGCGGCCGGGCGGCACCGACTCGAGCCGGCGCAGGGTCAGGCTCGACTCGTCGACGGCGACCACCCGCGCGCACGGCACCCCGCTGTCCACCCCGGAAAGCCAGTGCAGACCGGCGGCTTCCCACGCGAAGAAGCCCGCGGGGGCGTCCGGGTTGCGTTTGATGAAGTCGCTCAAGCGTTGGCGTGGGCGGCGTGCACCTCGTCGGCGGGCCGCGCCTCGGTCTGTTCCTTGGCCCAGCGGTAGTCGGGCTTGCCGGCCGGCGACCGCTTCACCTCGTCGACCAGCCACAGGCTGCGCGGCACCTTGTATCCGGCGATCTCGGAACGCACGAACCGGTCCAGCTCGGCCAGCGACGGCCGGGCGCCCGGCCGGGGCTGCACGACGGCGGCCACGTGCTGGCCGTACCGCGGGTCCGGCACCCCGACCACCAGGGCGTCGAAGACGTCGGGGTGACCCTTGAGCGCGCCCTCGACCTCCTCGGGGTAGATCTTCTCGCCGCCGCTGTTGATCGACACCGACCCGCGGCCCAGCATTGTGACGCTGCCGTCCTCCTCGACCAGCGCGTAGTCGCCGGGAATGGCGTAGCGCACGCCGTTGAACGTCTTGAACGTCTCGGCGGTTTTCTTCTCGTCCTTGTAGTAGCCGACCGGGATGTTGCCCTTCTTGGCGATCAGGCCGCGCACCCCCGAGCCGGGCTTGACCTCGTTGCCCTGCTCGTCCAGGACGACGGTGCGGTGGTCGATCGTCACCCGCGGGCCCCCGGCATGCGGCGCGTCCTTGGCGACGATGCTGGTGCCGCCGAAGCCGGTCTCCGAGGAACCGATCGAGTCGGTGATGATCCGGTTGGGCAGCAATTCCAGCAGGCGCTCCTTGATGCTCGGCGAGAACAGCGCCGCGGTGCTGGCCAGCAGGAACAGCGACGACAGGTCGTAGCCGTGGTCCTTGTTCAGCGCGTCCAGCAGCGGCCGCGCCATCGCGTCGCCGGTGAAGAACAGCAGGTTCACCTTGTGTTCGTGGATCGTGCGCCACACCTCGTCGGCGTTGAATTCCGGTGCCAGCACGGTGGTCTGCCCCGAGAAGATCGACATCCAGGTGGCCGACTGCGTGGCGCCGTGGATCATCGGCGGAATGGGGTAGCGGATCATCGGCGGACCGGCGGTGGCGCTCTTGGCCAGGTCGTACTCGTCCTTGACGAATTCGCCGGTGGCGAAGTCGGTTCCGCCGAGCAGCACCCGGTAGATGTCCTCGTGACGCCACATCACGCCCTTGGGAAAGCCGGTGGTGCCGCCGGTGTACAGGAGGTAGATGTCGTCGGCGCTGCGCTCGCCCACCAGCTCGGCGAAGTCGCGCTCGGGTGAGCCCTGCGCGATCGCCGAGTAGAACTCGACGCCGCCGTAACGGTGGTAATCGTTATTGCTGCCGTCCTCGATGACGAGGACGGTCTTGACGTTCGGCGTGTCGGGCAGCACGTTGGCCACCCGGTCGGAGTACTGGCGTTCGTGGACCAGCGCGACCATGTCGGAGTTGTCGAACAGGTACCGCAGCTCGCCCTCGACGTAGCGGAAGTTGACGTTGACCAGGATCGCGCCGGCCTTGACAATGCCGAGCATCGCAATGACGATCTCGATGCGGTTGCGGCAGTACAGGCCTACCTTGTCGTCCTTCTGCACGCCCTGATCGATCAGGTAGTGCGCCAGGCGGTTGGCCTTCTCCTCCAGTTCGGCGTAGGTCAGCTTCTCGTCGCCGCAGATCAGGGCGACACGGTCAGGCACAGCGTCGATGGCGTGCTCGGCAAGATCGGCAATATTCAGGGCCACGGCCACCAAATTAGAACGTGTTACATTTCTTGACAAGCTCATGCCCATTGTGGACCGGAAGGCGGTAGCGGTGACGGAGGCTCCAGCAAACGAACAGACCGGCCCGGACGCGCTGGTCGAACAGCACGGTCACACCCTGATCGTCACGTTGAACCGGCCCCATGCCCGCAACGCCCTGAGCACCGAGATGATGCAGATCATGGTCGAAGCCTGGGACCGCGTCGACCACGACCCGGACATCCGGTGCTGCATCCTGACCGGCGCCGGCGGCTACTTCTGCGCCGGCATGGACCTCAAGGCAGCAACCAAGAAGCCGCCGGGTGAGTCGTTCAAGGACGGCAGCTACGACCCGTCGCGCATCGACGCATTACTGAAGGGGCGCCGGCTGACCAAACCGCTGATCGCGGCGGTCGAGGGGCCCGCGATCGCCGGCGGCACCGAGATCCTGCAGGGCACCGACATCCGGGTCGCGGCCGAGAGCGCCAAGTTCGGCATTTCGGAGGCCAAGTGGAGCCTGTACCCGATGGGCGGCTCGGCGGTGCGCCTGGTGCGGCAGATCCCCTACACCGTCGCGTGCGACCTGCTGCTGACCGGCCGCCACATCACCGCCGCCGAGGCCAAGGAGATTGGACTGGTCGGCTACGTCGTCCCCGATGGGCAGGCGCTGACCAAGGCGCTCGAGATCGCGGCCATGATCGAGAACAACGGCCCCTTGGCCGTGCAGGCGATCCTGCGCGCGATCCGCGAGACCGAGGGCATGCACGAGAACGAGGCGTTCAAGATCGACACTCAGATCGGGATCAAGGTGTTTCTGTCCGACGACGCCAAGGAAGGCCCGCGGGCGTTCGCCGAGAAGCGCAAGCCCAACTTCCAGAACAAGTAGCCCCCTCGCTGCGCCGAACGTGAAGCTGTTGCCGATTTTTCGGATTTTTCTCGCGGCAGTTTCACGCTCGGCGGGGTGTCGGCCCCACACGGCACACTCGCGCGCATGGTGGGGCCATTCCTAGGTAGCGAGGCCGTCGCCTCGGGTCGCGTTACGCCGTACGCGCTGCGCAGCAGCTTCACGGCGATCCACCGCGACGTTTACGTGCCGCGGGATACCGAGATCACCGCCGTGGTGCGCG
Organism: Mycobacterium sp. TH-M103; assembly: GCF_057473785.1. Lineage (NCBI taxonomy): Bacteria > Bacillati > Actinomycetota > Actinomycetes > Mycobacteriales > Mycobacteriaceae > Mycobacterium > Mycobacterium sp. TH-M103. Next base: position 2,760 of record NZ_JBYCLG010000281.1, on the reverse strand, counting down.
CCGAGGCCGCCTGGTTGTGGTCCCGGCGGCGCGGCATCGTCGCGGGCCGCTCGGCCTCGGCGCTGCACGGCGCCAAGTGGATCGACGGGAATGCACCCGCCGAACTCATCTACCAGAATCGGCATGCCCCCGCGCAAATCCGCACCTGGGCCGATCGCATCGAGGACGACGAGGTCGCGACGCTCAAGGGAATGCCAGTGACGACGCCGGCGCGCACCGCCCTCGACCTGGCGTCGCGCTATCCGGTAGACAAGGCGGTCGCGCTGATCGATGGCCTCGCCCGGGCGACCCGCCTGAAGATGGCAGACGTCGAGCTACTCGCCGAGCGTTATAAGGGACGCCGAGGCATCCGGCGGGCGCTCTGCGCGCTGGATCTCGTCGATGCCGGCGCCGAGTCACCGCGCGAAACCTGGCTGCGCCTCTTGCTCATCCGGGCCGGCTTTCCCCGTCCGCGCACGCAGATTCCCGTGCGCGACCGATACGGCCAGCTGGTCGCGGTCTGCGACATGGGCTGGGAGGAGGTGAAGATCGCCGCAGACTACGAGGGCGATCACCACCGCACCGATCGACGGCGGTTCAACCATGACATCCGGCGCGCCGAAGCCCTCGCGGAATTGGGCTGGATCGACGTCCGGATTACAGCCGAAGACACCCCGGGTGGGGCAATCGGACGGGTATCAGCGGCATGGGATCGCCGAGAGTGAAACTGTGGCGAGTTTTAAGCCGTTTTTTCGCAACAGTTTCACTCTCGGCGCGCGGGGTCAGCCCAGCGGCGCGGCGGGGCTGAAGACGACCGGCATCTTCTCGAGGCCGGACACGAAGTTCGCCGGGCGCAGCGGCAGCGCCGCGTCCGACGCCAGCCGCATGTCGGGAAGACGCTGCAACAGCCGGCTCTGCATGATCGACAGCTCGAGCCGGGCGAGCTGGTTGCCCAGGCAGAAGTGCGTCCCGAAGCCGAACGCCAGGTGGTTGTTCGGGTAGCGCTCGATGTCGAAATTCTCCGGGTTCTCGAAGACCTTCTCGTCGAAGTTCGCCGACTCGAACAGCAGGATGATCTTCTCGCCCTGGCGCAACGCGGTGCCGTGGAATTCCGTGTCCGCGGTGATGGTGCGGGCCATGTTCTTCACCGGCGCGGTCCAGCGCAGCATCTCCTCGATCGCGTTGGGCAGCATGCTCAGGTCGGCCGCCAGACGCTGGTGCTGGTCGGGGTGCACCAGCAGCTGGCGTGTGCCACCGGAGAGCGTGTGCCGTGTCGTCTCGTCGCCGCCGATCAGCAACAGCAGCACCTCGGTGACGATCTGGTGGTCCTCGAGGTGCGCGCCTTCGACCTCCGCGTGCACCAGGACGCTGACCAGGTCGTCGGTCGGGCTTTCCTTGCGGGCCCCGATCATGCCCATCATGTATTCGCTGTAGGCGGCGAACGCGTCCATGGTGACCTGGACGTCGGCTTCGGCGGCGGTGCTGCTCAACGCGCCGACCAGGTCGTCGGACCACTTGAGGAACATCTCGCGTTCCTCCGGGCGCACGCCGAGCATGTCGCCGATGACCGCCATCGGCAGCGGCGCGGCCAGATCCCAGACGAAGTCGCATTCGCCGCGCTCGCAGACCGCGTCGATCAGCGTGTCGCACAGCTCGACGATCTTGGACTCCTGGTCCTTGACGCGCTTGCGGGTGAAGCCGGAGTTGACGAGCTTGCGGCGCAACAGATGTTGCGGGTCGTCCATCTCGATCATCATCTCGACCCCCGGCTGGTCGGGACGGATGCCGCCGGCATTCGAGAACAGCTCGGGGTTGCGCTCGGCGTCGATCACGGCCTGATACGTCGACGCGGCGGCCAGCCCGTTGCGGTCGCGGAACACCGGCTCGTTCTCCCGCATCCACTTGTAGACGGGCCGGGAGTCACCGGCGTAAAAGGTCCCGTCGGTCAGGTCGACGTCGGGTCGAGTCATGGTCATGAGATCTCCTGAGCGTCACCGAAGGTCATCTGTACGTTGTCCACGGAGGTCGACACCAGCGCACGCTTCGGAAGGCCCAGCGACGCCAACTCTTTGGCGTAGGGGTGATCGCCGAGCCGGACGTGCACGCCACCGGGGCGGGTGTGCACGCCGCTCAGCGTGTGCTCGAAGGAGGTCTCGCGCGTGACGCCGTCGCGGTGGGAGTAGGTGCGCTGCGCCTGGTGGCGCGGGGTCAGCCGGATCGGCAGGCCGCGCCCGAACTCCATGCCGATCACCAACTGCCCGTCCACACTGCAGTCGAACCCGAACGTCCGACCCTCGCGAACGGTGAAGTCCGCCATGACCTTCGGGTAACCCCAGATCTTGGTTCCCGCTTCCAGCGTGAACGCCTGGTCGACGGGCAGGTGGTGGATGAAGGCGCCGGCGTCCTGTAGGGCACGCGGCCCGGTCGCGCGCGACCCCGGCGGGTTCACCATGACGCTGGTGCCGAATTCGTGGTACCGGCCGAGGTCGCCGTCGATGTAATGCATCAGCATCAGCACCACGATCGCGCGCCCGGGCAGGTAGCGGCACACCCGCAGCCCGCTGTAGTCGATCAGGCGCTGGGCCGCGTCGGCGTCCACCGAGAACATCGCCATGTGCTGCGTCGCCTGACGGATCCGCACCGGCATGGTGAGTACCGTGCCCGCGATGGTGTGCTGGGAGGCTGTCATTGGTAGTCAGGGGCGCGGTGTCCGCAGAGCAGACCCGTTTCCCCATCCCCCTTTCAATCCGTGCATGCGGTTTTCCCGCACACGGCTTACCG
>NZ_JBYCLG010000280.1:0-4022 GCF_057473785.1 Mycobacterium sp. TH-M103 | reverse complement strand
CCTATGCGCGCGACGGCGACTCCTATCTGATCGTCGCCTCCAACGGCGGCGCCGACCGCCCCCCGGGCTGGTATCACAACCTGCGCAAGCACCCGCGGTGCGAGATCAACGTCGGCCCCAAGCGTTTCGCGGTGACCGCTCGTCAGGTCGGACCGGATGACGCCGACTACCGGCGGCTGTGGAAGATCGTCAACGCCAACAACGCCAACCGCTACGACGGCTACCAGAGCCGCACGTCGCGGCCCATCCCGATCTTCGTGTTAGTCCACAATTAGCTGCCGAAACGCCCATTCCGTCGGCGCGGCGCCCTATTGTTTGCTTCACGCGCGGCGATGCGTAGCCAGGCCGCGCCGCGCAGTGCGAAGTGGGGTGACGCAGCGATGAAGCCCTCGACCGGCAGGCCGTGGCAGCGCCTGGGGCTGTCCGCGCGGGTCGGTTGGCTCCTCGTCGCCGCCTACGGCGTCGCGGAGGCGCTGGTCGCGGCCTCGTGGCTGTGGGGCTGGCGCGGCCCGTACGGCACTCGGCCGGTCGACGAGATCGTCACGGTGGCGTGCCTAGTGTGCGCGGCGGGGTGCGCCGCGCATGCGGCCCGCCGCGCGGCGGGCCGCATCCGATTCGGCTGGCTGGCCCTGGTCACGGCCCTGGTGGGCTGGGCGGCGGGGGAGGTCATCTGGGCGGTCTACGACGTGCGGCCCGACCTCGACCACGCGACCCACCCCGCGGCGGCCGAAGTGGTGCTCCTGCTGTATCCGGTCGGGGCCATGGCGGCGGTGGTGGCGTTCTCCCACGTGTCCCGCAACACACCCCCACGGATGGTGCTGGACGGCCTCATCCTGGCGACGTCGCTGTTCGTGATCTCCTGGGTGTTTGTCATCGAGAAGCAACTCCGCGAGAACAGCGGCTCGCGGCTCTCCACGCTCACGGAGGTGTTCAGCGACATCATCCTCGCGACGACGGCGATCATGGTGCTCTCGCGCGTGCGCCCCAGCGACGGGCCCAGCCGCAGCCTGGTCCCCGCCGGCATCGGGACGATCGGTCTGGCCGACATCGCCGTGGTGTTCCACACCGGGATCGGCACCTATCACACCGGCGACGTGAACGATTTGACCCGCGTGGCCGGGTTGGGTTTGTTGACGTGGGCGGGGCTGGCCGGTGCGCACGAGTCCCCGACGCCGCCGTCGCCCGACGACGCCCCGTACCGCACCCGGCTGTGGTTGCCGTACCTGCCGTTGCTGTTGGCCGCCGCGGTGGGGCTGGGTCACGCGCTGGGCCACATGCAGCACCGACCGATGCTCGCCGCGCTGGGAATCCTGGTTGTCGCCGTGCTGGCGCGGCAGTTCGTCGTGCTCGTCGAGAACCAGCGGCTGCTGGCCGAGGTCGCCCGGGAAGCCTTCCGGGACAGCCTGACCGGCCTGGCCAACCGCGCCCGGTTCGTCCAGCGGTTGGACGAGGCCATCGCCCGCCCTCCGGCGGGCGATGCGCCGATCGCGGTGCTCTGCCTCGACCTCGACAACTTCAAGCTGGTCAACGACGCGTTGGGGCACCCGGCCGGCGACGAACTGCTCGTGCGTGTCGCCGAGCGGATCACGGCCGCGGTGGACGAGTCGGCCACCGTCGCCCGGCTCGGCGGCGACGAATTCGCGGTGCTCATCGAGGCCTCCGTCGAGGAGTCGCAGGCCGCGGCGCATCGCGTCCTGGACGCCTTCAGCCCGCCGATCCTCATCGACGGGGTGCCATTGGACGTTCGGCCGAGCATCGGCTTCACGGTGGCTCCCGCCTGGTCGGGTTGCACCGTCGACGAGCTGCTGCGCCACGCGGACCTGGCCATGTACGCCTCCAAGCGCCAGGGCGGCCAGTGCGTCCACAGCCTCGTGCCCGATGTGCCCCTCACGGCCGCATCGCCGGACGCCACCGGACCGGTGGTGTCGCCCGCCAGCGTTCCCCGGCCCCACCGAGTCCGCGGCCTCCCCGAGGTGACCGCCGACCTCGACGCCACGGCGGAGTCGATACCGGACGCGTCGACCGACGCACCCGAGGGTATCCGGTGGCCGCCGACGGCGGTCCGGATCGCCATCGGCGCCTTGGCGATCGGCGTCGTAGCCTTCGCCGTACTGAGCGCGGTCACCCGGGCGGGCCAAGGCCACCCCGCATTCGTCGGCGGCCTGTATGCGGCGTTGAACCTCTCGGCGGCCGCGCTGGTCGCCGCCCGCGCCGTGCGCGTCACGGCGAACCGTTTCGCGTGGGCGCTGATCGCGGCCGGCATGGCGATCTCCGCGGTCGGTGACGTCGTCTACGCGGCGTTCGTCCCCGGCGGCCAGTCGCCCTCGGTCGCGGACCCCGAGTACCTCGCGTTCTACCCGCTTGTCTACGCCGGGCTGGTGCTGCTGATGCGGGCACGCCTCAAGCGGGTGCCGGTCGTGATCCGGCTCGACGCGGTGACCTGCGGGCTGGCGATGGCCGCGGTGGCCGCGGCGCTGCTCGCGGGGCCCGTCCACACGGCAGCACTCCGCCAACCGTCGACCGTCCTGGTCGGCCTGCTCTACCCGTGGGGCGATCTGCTCCTGCTGGCGCTGGTCACCAGCATGCTGCCGATCCTGGGCCGCAGCAACGCCTTGCGGTGGTCTCTGCTGGTCGGCGGCTTCGTCCTGTTCGCGGCGGCGGACACGGTCTACCTGTTCGAGACCTCGGCGCGTGCCTACCGCGTCGGAATGGCACTCGACGCGTGCTGGCCCGCGTCCTCGTTGCTGGTGGCGGCGGCCGCCTGGGCCCGCTCGGCGGGGGGGCCGATCAGCGCCAAGCGCGGCCTGGGCTCCTTCGCCGTGCCCGTCTCGTGCACCGTCGTGGCGCTGGCGGTGGCCGTTTTGGGTCATGGGTCACGGCTGGCCACGACGCTGGCCGCGCTGAGCCTGGTCGTGGTCGCCGCCCGCTTCACGGTGTCGTTCCGCGACGTCAGCGTGCTGGCCGAGGACCACAAACGCGCCATGACCGACAAGCTGACCGGCCTGCCCAACCGCCGCTCCCTGGTCACGGCCTTGACCGAGGTGTCCACCCCGCAGCCCGCGCCGGCGACCAAGGTCGTATCGCGCCGCGCGCTGCTGCTGCTGGAGCTGTACGAGTTCCACGAGATCAACGCCTCGATCGGCGCAGCGTTCGTCGACGAGCTGTTGTGCCGCATCGCGAACCGGCTGGGGAATGCCATCCGCCGTGACGACCTGTTCGCACGCGTGGGTGACAGCCGATTCGCGATCCTGCTGGCCGAGGGCACCGACCTCATCGCCGCGCGCGCCCAGGCCGGCCGGCTGCTCGAGTGCCTGAGCGAGCCGTTCGCGCTGGACCCGATCACCGTGCGGGTCGACGCCCGCATCGCCATCGCGCTGTGCCCCGACCACTGCGAGCATCCCCAGGAGCTCCTCAGCCTCGCCGAGGCGGCGATCCCCCACGCCCGGTCGGCCGTCAGCAAGATCGCCGTCTACGAGTCGGCGTTCGAGCTGTATCGGGACAACGACCCCAACCTCATCGAAGAACTGCGCGCCGCGCTGAACGACGGCGACGAGCTGACCTGTCACTACCAGCCCAAGGTCAACCTCGACGGCAGCGTCCACAGCGTCGAGGCGCTGTTGCGCTGGCACCATCCCGACCGCGGCCTGCTGCTGCCGGCCGAGTTCGTCCCGGCCGCCGAACGCGCCGGGCTGATGCGTAAGATCGCAGACCGCACGCTGAACCTCGTCCTCGAGCAGATGCGATCCTGGCGCGGACAGGGCCTCACGCTCACCGTCGCGGTCAACATGTCCACCATCAACCTGCTCGACCTGGACCTGGTCGGCACGATCGAGCGGCTGCTGAACACTTACGACGTACCCGCCGGGGCGCTGATCATCGAGATCACCGAGAGCACCCTGATCGATTCGGTGCGGTCGCGCCACAACGTGGCCTCGCTGCAACGCCTGGGCATCCACATCTCGCTGGACGACTACGGCACCGGATGGTCGTCGCTGGCGCGCCTGCAGGACGTCTCGGTCGAC
>NZ_JBYCLG010000279.1:0-21414 GCF_057473785.1 Mycobacterium sp. TH-M103 | reverse complement strand
TGACACCGAGTTCCTTGGCCAACTCGTGTACGCGGGCCTTACCTGCCACTACATCTCCTGTCTATGAGGCGCGACAGTCGTAGGCCGGCGCCTCGGGTTTAGCTATGACGCATGGTCATCGGGACTTCACGGTGTGCTCATGTTCTTGCTACCTGTTCTGTTTGCCGGGGGGCCGAGTGCATTGGAGTACTCGACCACCGCGGTGGTATCCGGTGAACCGGCGATGCGCAGCGATCTGGTGAAAGCTCGCCGCCGCACCGCCTGTTGGATGCACTGCGGGTCGGGATGCAGCCACGCACCCCGGCCCGGCAGGCTATTGCCCGCGTCAACGGTCACGGCGTAGGAACCGTTCCCCGTGGACACAGCCACCACTCGAAGCAGGTCGACGGCCAACTCTCGCTTTCGGCACCCGACGCACGTCCGCACCGGTCCATCGGTACTTCTGTGCGCCCAGCTGGCTTCGGGGGCCGAAGGCTTGCGCTGGATCACGGCTCAGTCTAGCGTCACCCAACCCGTGGTCAGAACCACCCACAGCCGTACCGTGACCTTCGCCTCCGGGCGGCCTAGCCCGAATGTCCGATCGCCCGGCTGGCACCCGGACCGGGTTGGTCCTCGGCGTGCGCCGGCGAATCCCCGCGGATGTCGATGCGCCATCCGGTGAGCCGGGCGGCCAGCCGCGCGTTCTGCCCCTCCTTGCCGATGGCCAGCGACAGCTGGAAGTCGGGCACCACCACGCGGGCGGCGCGGGCGGCCTGGTCGATGATCGACACCGAGACGACCTTCGCCGGGGACAGCGCGTTGGCGACGAAACGGGCCGGGTCCTCGTCGTAGTCGATGATGTCGATCTTCTCCCCGGACAGCTCGCTCATCACGTTGCGGACCCGCTGCCCCATCGGGCCGATGCACGCGCCCTTGGCGTTCAGGCCGGGAACGTTCGACCGCACCGCGATCTTGGAGCGATGGCCGGCCTCCCGGGCGACCGCCACGATCTCCACCGACCCGTCGGCGATCTCGGGCACCTCCAGGGAGAACAGCTTGCGTACCAGGTTGGGGTGCGTCCGCGACAGCGTGATCAGCGGCTCGCGCGACCCGCGGGTCACGCCGACCACGTAACACCGCACCCGATCGCCGTGCTCGTAGCTCTCCCCCGGGACCTGCTCCGCGGCCGGAATCACCCCCTCGGACGCCTTGGTCTCGGTGCCTATCCGCACCACCACCAGCCCGCGAGCATTGGCCCGGCTGTCGCGCTGGATCACGCCGGCGACGATCTCGCCCTCCCTGGTGGAGAACTCGCCGTAGGTGCGTTCGTTCTCGGCGTCGCGGAAACGCTGCAGCATGACCTGCCGCGCGGTGGTGGCCGCGATGCGGCCGAAACCCTCGGGGGTGTCGTCCCACTCGCTGATGACGTTGCCGTCCTCGTCGGTCTCGCGGGCCATCACCCGCACGACACCGGTTTTGCGGTCGATCTCGATGCGGGCGTCGTTCTGGTGGCCCTGGGTGTGCCGATAGGCGGTGAGCAGCGCCGATTTGATCGTCTCGAGCAGCTCGGTGACCGAGATGCCCCGGTCCACCTCGATGGCATGCAGCGCCGCCATGTCGATGTTCATCAGCGCCGCTCCTCTTCATCGCTCAGCTCTGCATCGTCGCCGGCGCGGTTCATGCTTCGGCCTCCGTCCTGCGGGCCCGATCCGTCCCGGCCAGATCCTTCACGGCCAGGTCCAGCTCGGCCCGGCTCGGCGGGGAGAACTCCACCTGCACCACCGCGTTCACGATCTCGGCGAGGGGGATCTCGCGGACCGTCAGGCTGCGGCCGTCACGCACCACCAGCGCGACGGCGTCCTCGCAGGTCTCGCCGACCCGGCCGGTGAGCCGGGAGCCGTCGGACAACGTCGCCTCGACCTTGCGGCCGCGGGCGCGGCGAAAGTGTTTGGCGCTGGTCAGCGGGCGCTCGACCCCGGGCGAACTGACCTCGAGCACATAGCGGTCCCCCGCGTTGTCCAGGCCGTCCAGCAACGCCGACGCCGAACGCGACAGGGCCGCTATCGTGTCGAGGTCCGGCGCGGTGTCGCCGTCGGCGACCACCGTGATCCGCGGCGGGCGCGCCCGGGTGTCGATGACCACATCCTCGATCTCGAAGCCTGCGCGCGCGAACTCCCCACCGAGCAGCTCGATCACCTGCGTCTGCGAAGGTAGCCCGGTGGTCACGGCGAGCTCCTCATCTTGAGTTGTCCGGTCGACTGGCGAGTGGCGCGGTGGAACGGTGACGGCCGCCGTTCCCCGAGAACCGTGTCTCAACGATACGCCAGGGATCGCCGATGGTGGCGTGATCGCCTGGTCAAGGTCCTGACACCGGTTAGCCTCGTGCCAATGGCAGGATATTGCTGTGCCTAGCGCATCACCCGTGACCAACAGGCGGGGCGTGCTTGCCGGCGGCGCGGCCCTGGCCGCGCTGGGTGTGGCGGTGTCCGCCTGCGGCCAGCCCAAACCCAAGCCCCCCGCCGTCGAAGAATTGCTGGGACCGTTGGACCAGGCGCGCCACGACAGTGCGCTCGCCGCCGCGGCCGCGGCCGCCGTCGGCAACCCGCCGCAGGTCGCCGCGGCGCTGTCCGTGGTCGCCACCCAGCGCGCCGCGCACGCGCGCGCCCTGTCCACGGAGATCTGGCGGGCCTCCGCCAAGTTGGGTGCGCCCTCGAGCACGACGAGCGAGACCACCAGCCCCAGCCCGACCGGCGAGGCGGCGCCCCCCCCGCCGCCCCCGCTGTCCGACGTGGTCGAGTCGCTGCGCACGTCCGCCGAGACCGCCGGGCGCCTGGTGGCCACCTCGTCGGGCTACCGGGCCGGGCTGCTCGCGTCCATCGCCGCGAGCTGCACCGCGAGTTACTCGGTCGCCCTGGCACCCGCGGGGCCGACGCCGTGACGACGCCGAAGCGCGCCCCCGCCGGCCCCACCGCCAAGAACGGCGACGACGCGGCTCTGTGCGACGCTCTCGCCGTCGAACACTCCACCATCTACGGCTACGGCATCGTCTCGGCGCTATCGCCTCCCGGCGTCAACAATCTGGTGGTGGACGGCCTGACCGAGCATCGCCAGCGCCGCGACGACGTCATCGCGATGCTCGATGCGCGTAAGGTCAACGCTCCGGTCCCCGCGGCCGGCTACCAGTTGCCCATGGTGGTGGCCAGCCCGGCGGATGCGGCCCGCCTGGCGGTGCGGATGGAGAGCGACTGCGCGACCGCGTGGCGTGTGGTCGTCGAGCGCGCCGAGACGGCGGACGACCGCGCGTTCGCCTCCACGGCCCTGACGCAGAGCGCGGTGATGGCCTCCAGGTGGAACCGGGTGCTCAACGCCTGGCCCATCACGACGGCCTTCCCGGGCGGGGACGAATAGCTCCCGCCCGCGGCTTCAGGAGCTCAGTACCGCTGCGATCTCGCCGGCCAGCGATTCTTTGGCCGCCAGCTCGCGGGTCTGCCCCGTGAAGCGGTCGCGCAGCTCGACCACGCCGTCTCCCCAGCCCCGCCCGACGACGACGACCCGCGGCACCCCCAGCAACTCGGCGTCCTTGAACTTCACGCCGGGGGATGCCGTTCGGTCGTCGAGCAGCACCTCCACGCCCAGCCGATCGAGCTCGGCGGCCAGCGCGGTGGCCCCGGCCCGGGCCGCTTCGTCTTTGTTGGCGATCACCAGGTGGACGTCGAAGGGCGACACCGCCGACGGCCAGCGCAACCCCAGCTCGTCGTGGTGCTGCTCGGCGATGACGGCGACCAGCCGCGACACCCCGATGCCGTAGGAACCCATCGTCACCCGCACGGGCCTGCCGTCCTCGCCGAGCACGTCGAGGGCGAAGGCATCGGTGTATTTGCGGCCGAGTTGGAAGATGTGCCCGATTTCGATGCCCCGCGCGGAGACCAGCGGTCCGGCCCCGTCGGGCGACGGGTCGCCGTCGCGCACCTCGGCGGCCTCGATGGTGCCGTCGGCGGTGAAGTCCCGGCCGGCCACCAGGCCCACGACATGGCGCCCGGGCTCGTCGGCCCCGGTGATCCAGCTGGTGCCCTCGACCACCCGCGGATCGACCAGGTAGCGAACCTTGTTCTCGCACAAACCCTTCGGTCCTATATAACCCTTCACCAGGAACGGGTACCGGGCGAAATCGGTGTCGTCGAGCAGTGCGTGCTCGGCGGGCTCGAGGGCCGCGCCCAGCCGCTTTTCGTCGACCTCGCGGTCGCCGGGCAGCCCGATGGCCAGCAGCTCCCAGTCGCCGCCGGGCTCGCGAACCTTGAGCAAGACGTTCTTCAGCGTATCGGCCGCGGTGACGGTGCGGCCGAGGCCGGCGTTGTTGGCCCACTCCACCAGGCTCGCGATGGTCGGGGTGTCGCCGGTGTCGTGGACCTGCGCCTCGGGCAGGCCGGCCACGACGTCGGCGGGAGGCGGCTCGGGCCGGGGGGTGATCACGGCCTCGACGTTGGCCGCGTAACCGGACTCCAGGCACCGCACGAAGGTGTCCTCGCCGACCGGGCTCTCGGCCAGGAACTCCTCGGAGGCGCTGCCGCCCATCGCTCCCGAGGTCGCGGACACGATGACGTAGCGCACCCGCAGCCGGGCGAAGATGCGCTGGTAGGCCTCCCGATGCGCGCGGTAGGCGGCCTCGAGCCCGGCGTCGTCGACGTCGAAGGAGTAGGAGTCCTTCATCAGGAACTCCCGGACGCGCAGGATGCCGGCCCGCGGTCGCGCCTCGTCCCGGTACTTGTTCTGGATCTGGTAGAGCACCAGCGGCAGGTCTTTGTAGGAGTTGTATTCGCCCTTGACGGTGAGGGTGAACAGCTCCTCGTGGGTCGGGCCCAGCAGGTAGTCGTGGCCGCGGCGGTCCTGCAGCCGGAACACGCTGTCGCCGTACTCGGTCCAGCGGTTCGTCGTCTCGTACGGCGTGCGTGGCAGCAGCGCCGGGAACAGGATCTCCTGCCCGCCGATCGCGTTCATCTCCTCGCGGACGACGCGTTCGATGTTGCGCAACACCCGCAGTCCCAGCGGCAGCCAGCTGTACAGCCCGGGCGCGACGGGCCGCACGTATCCGGCGCGGATCAGCAGCCTGTGGCTCGGGACTTCGGCATCGGCGGGATCATCACGCAGGGTGCGCAGGAACAGCTCGGACATCCGGGTGATCACAGGCCGCCAGCCTAGTGTGCGTGGGAGGGCCGGCGGCGACGCGGGGCGCTAGAGCTCTCCGGCGTCCATCGCTTCCTTGACCTCCTGCGCGTGGGCGACCTGCTCAGGGGTGTAGCCGATGAACAGCGCGGCCGCGCCGACGATGATGGAGGCTCCGGCCACCCACAGCAGACCATAGGTGTAGCCGTGGTCGAGCGCCCGCAACTGGGCGTCGTTCATGAATTTGACGGGGCCGGTGGAGCCGCCCAGATACAGCGTGCGCGAGGTGATCACGGCCTGGATGACCGCCAGGACCAGCGGCCCGCCCAGGCTCTGCAGCATCAGGGTCATCGCCGATACCGGCCCGATCTGGTCGAAGCCCACGCCGGCGATAGCCGACAGGGTCAGCGGGACGACGGCCATGCCGATGCCGATCCCGCCGATGACGATCGGCATGACCAGGTTGGGGAAATAGGGTGCGCCGCGGTGCATGAACCACCAGCCGTACAGCATGGCGAGGAACAGCAGGTAGCCGCCGGCGATCGTCACGATCCGCGGTGAGAACCGCGAAACCAGCTGGGAGGAGACGCCCAGGCCGATGCCCATCGCGATCACGAACGGGATGAAGCCGACGCCCGCGCGCAGCGCGCTGTAGCCCAGGATGTCCTGCACGTAGAGGCCGATCAGCACCGTGAGGGTGAACATGACGCCGCCGGCCAGGAAGATCGCGGTGAAGGTGACCAACCGGTTGCGGTCGCGGAAAAGCCGGAACGGGACGACGGGGTTCTCGGCGGTGCGCTCGACGATGACGAACGCCAGAGCGGCGGCCATCGCCACCGCGCCGGAACCGAGGGTGGTGATCGAGATCCAGCCCTTCTCCGGGCCCATCGAGAAGGCGAAGACGGCGGCCGTGCACGCCAGGGTGGCCAGCATGGCCCCCGCCGCGTCGAGCTTCATCCGCTCCCTGTTGGTCTCGCGCAGCGCGGTGCGGGCCAGGTAGATCATCACCAGCCCGATCGGCACGTTCACCAAAAACGCCAGCCGCCACGACAGCTCGGTCAGCGCCCCGCCGACCACCAGGCCCATCACCGACCCGACCGCGGTCATCGCGGCGAACACCGCGGTGGCGAAGTTGCGCGCCGGCCCCTTGGGGAAGGTCGTGGCCACCAGCGCCAGACCGGTCGGCGACGCGATCGCCGACCCCACGCCCTGGGAGAGCCGCGCGATGACCAGCGTCGCGTCGTCCCAGGCTACGGCGCACAGGACGGAGGAGATGGTGAACAACGCGACGCCGACGATGAAGGTGCGCTTGCGCCCGATGGTGTCGCCGAGACGCCCGCCGAGCAACATCAGGCCGCCGAAGGTGAGCACGTAGGCGGTGATCACCCAGCTACGGCCGGCGTCGGACAGGCTGAGCTCGTTCTGGATCTTGGGCAGCGCGACGATGGCCACGGTGCTGTCCATGGTCGCCAGCAACTGCATGCCGCCGATCGCGATGACGGCCGCGATGAAGCGGCGGGATGGCAGCCACGTCGGGTAATACCTGCCGATGCGCGTGGGGGCGGTCTCTGCCGGACGCGTCGCGGACGCCGGGGCCGGCCGATCGGGGCGTGCGGATGTCCAATTCCGGACCGCTCGCTCGGAGTCGTTGAGAGCCGTCATAATGGGTTACCTTACAGTAATCTTAAGAATCGTTTAAAGCCCCGAAGGCGGCGACGGCCCCGATAACGACGATCGCGGGAGGTCGGACGCCCTCGGCGCGGATTTTCTCTGGCGTGTCGGCGAGGCTGGCCCGCAACGTCTGCTGAGCCGCCGTCGTCCCGTGCTGGACGACGAGGACGGGCGTATCCGCAGGTCGACCGCCTTTTAGCAGGGCGTCGACGAAGAGTTCGATGCGCTCGACCGCCATCAGCAAAACGATGGTGCCGGTCAATGCGGCCAAAGCGTTCCAATTCACTAACGATTCGGGGTGCCCGGGCGGCAGATGGCCGCTGACAACCACAAACTCGTGATTTATCGCGCGATGGGTGACCGGGACGCCCGCCAGCGCGGGCACGCCTATGGCACTTGTCACACCCGGCACCACCGTCACCGGGATCCCGGCGTCGGCGCACGCGAGCACCTCCTCGTAGCCGCGCGCGAACACGAAGGGGTCCCCGCCCTTGAGGCGGACCACGAATTTGCCGGCCCGCGCCCGTTCGACCATCACGTCGTTGATCGCGTCCTGGGCCATGGCCCGCCCGTAGGGGATCTTGGCGGCGTCGATGACCTCCACGTGCGGCGACAACTCGGCGAGCAGTTCCGGCGGCGCCAGCCGGTCGGCGACCACCACGTCGGCCTGGGCGAGCAGCCGGCGGCCGCGCACCGTGATCAGTTCGGGGTCCCCCGGGCCGCCGCCGACCAGCGCCACGCCGCCGCGCACGACATCGGAGCTCTCGGCCGTGATGACGCCCTGCTGCAACGCCTCGCGAAGCGCCGATCGGATCGCCGCGGACCGGCGGTGCTCCCCGCCGGCGAGGACGCCGACGGACAGTCCCGCGTAGCTGAAGGACGCCGGCGTGACCGCGGTCCCCTCGACCGCGACATCGGCGCGGACGCAGAAGGTCTGACGGCGCTCGGCCTCGGCGACGACGGCGGCGTTGACCTCCGGGTCGTCGGTGGCCGCGATCGCGTACCACGCGCCGTCGAGATCCCCGTCGCGGTAATCGCGCAGGGACAACGTGATACCACTCATCGACTCGACGGCGGGGGTGGCGGCGCGGGAGACGACGTGCACGTCCGCCCCGCTGGCGATGAGCAGGGGCAACCGGCGCTGCGCGACAGACCCGCCGCCGACCACGACGACCTTCTTGCCGGTCAGCCGCAATCCGACCAGGTAAGGGTTCTCGGTCTCGGTCACCCGGCAAGCCTAGTGGCGACCGCCGACGCGGCGAAGCCGGGCGCGGCGGGCGGCGTGGGTGACGAAGCGCACCATCGCGTCCGGCGCTGCGGCCGGATGGGTGTGCAGGTAGGACGCGTGGACGCCGGCGTGCACGGCGCCGTCCCGCAAGCTGTCCCCGCCGTCGCCGCCGTATGCCCACGCCGGCGGGTAGTCGCGGTCGTAGGTGACCGCGGTGCGGTGGAATTCGTGCCCGACCAGCTGCCGGCCCGCACGGTAGAGGGGCGAATCGGCCGCCGCGACGGCGTCGCGGTACGCCAGGGTGAGGCGCGGCGTGAACCGGGCCGACCCGCCCAGCACCCCGCACATGGGGTGCCCGTCGAGCTCGGAGGTCAGATAGATCAGCCCGGCGCATTCCGCGTGCACCGGCGCGCCGGCGCCGGCCAGCTCGCGGATCTGGCGGCGCACGAGGTCGTTGGCGGACAGTTCGGCGGTGAACTGTTCGGGAAAGCCGCCGGGCAGCACCACCGCGCCGGTGCCTTCGGGCAGCGGGTCGACGAGCGGGTCGAACTCCGCGACCTCGGCGCCGGCGGCGCGCAGCAGTTCGGCGTGCTCGGTGTAGCTGAAGCTGAACGCCTTGCCCGCCGCCATCGCGACGGTGGCGGCCCCGGCGGGCTCGACGCCCGTCTCCGCCACCGCCGTCGCGGGATTCCACACCGGGCCCTCGGGGCGGCTGCGGGCGGCCGCCACGACGGCCGCCAAATCGACGTGGCGGGCGACCAGGCCGGTCATCGCCTCGACCGCGGCCTGCGCGCGCCGGCCGTGCTCGACGGCGGTGACCAAACCCAGATACCTCGTCGGCACCTCCAGTTCGGCGGAGCGCGGAATCGCCCCGAACACCGGCACGCCGGCCTGCGCGCAGCCCTGGCGCAGCACCTGCTCGTGCCGGGGCGACCCGACGCGGTTGAGGATCACCCCGGCGACCCGGGTCGCGGTGTCGAACGTCGCGAACCCATGCAGCAGGGCCGCGATGCTGTGGCTCTGGCCGCGCGCGTCGACCACCAGGACCACCGGGGCGCCCAACAGCCCGGCGACGTGGGCGGTGGATCCGGCCGCCGGCGTCGTCGCGCCGGACCCGATCCGCCCGTCGAACAGGCCCATCACGCCCTCGACCACGGCGACGTCCGCCCCGGCGGCGCCGTGGGCGTACAGGGGCCCGATCAGCCGCTCCCCGACCAGCACCGGATCCAGGTTGCGGCCGGGCCGGCCGGCGGCCAGGCCGTGATAGCCGGGGTCGATGAAGTCCGGGCCGATTTTGAACGGGGCGACGCGATGCCCGTTTCGCCGCAGGGCGCCCATCAAACCCGTCGCCACGGTCGTCTTTCCGCTGCCCGATGCGGGCGCGGCGATGACGACGGCCGGGACCGGGGTCACGGATCGGCCCGCGAGCGTGCGCAGAATGCCGCGCTGCGCGGCGTGTCGGCGTGCAGACGCGCACGCTCGCGGGGAAAGGGGCGCGGGCTCACCACTCGATGCCCTTCTGGCCCTTGCGCCCCGCGTCCATCGGGTGCTTGACCTTGGCCATCTCGGTGACCAGGTCGGCGGCCTCGACCAGCCGCGGCGGGGCGTCGCGCCCGGTGATCACCACGTGCTGACAACCGGGCCGGCCCCGCAGCGCCTCGACCACGCCGTCGACGTCGATCCAGCCCCACTTGAGCGGGTAGGTGAACTCGTCGAGCACGTAGAAGTCGTGCCGCCCGGCGGCCAGCCGCCGGGCGATCTCGGCCCATCCGTCGGCCGCCGCGGCGGCGTGGTCGACCTCGCTGCCCCGCTTGCGCGTCCAGGACCAGCCCGCTCCCATCTTGTGCCACTCGACGGCGCCGCCCATCCCGTGGGTCTCGTGCAGCTCGCCGAGCCGCGCAAAGGCCTCCTCCTCGCCCACTTTCCACTTGGCGCTCTTGACGAACTGGAAGACGGCGACGTCCAGCCCGGCGTTCCACGCCCGCAGCGCCATCCCGAACGCCGCGGTGGACTTTCCCTTGCCCGCGCCGGTGTGCACCGCCAGCACGGGGGTGTTGCGGCGGGCCCGCGTGGTCAGGCCGTCGTCGGGGACTTGCAGGGGCGTTCCCTGGGGCATGTGGCGCGTACCTTCCGGCGGTTCAGGCGGCGCCGCGCACGGCCCGCGTCAAATGGTCGGCGTGCAACTGCTCGAGCCGCACGGCCGGCGCGCCGAGTTGGCGGGCCAGCTGCCCGGCCAAACCCAGCCGCACATACGACGTCTCGCAGTCCACGACCACCGCGGCCGCACCCTCGGCGGCCAGCCGGGTCGCCGCGATGCGGGTGCGGCCCAACGGGTCCGGCCCACCCGTGGCCCGCCCATCGGTGAGCACCACGACCAGCGCGCGCCGGGTTCGGTCGCGCACGCGCTCCCGGACGATCAGCTCGCGCGCGGCCAGCAGGCCCTCGGCCAGCGGGGTCTTGCCGCCGGTGTCGAACCGGGCCAGCCGCCGTCCGGCGATGTGCGCCGACGACGTCGGCGGGAGCACCAGCCTGGCCTCCCGCTGGCGGAACGTGATGACCGCGACCTTGTCGCGGCGCTGGTAGGCGTCGCGCAGCAGGGACAGCGCGGCGCCGCCGACGGCGGCCATGCGGTCCCGTGCGGCCATCGAACCGGACGCGTCGACGACGAAGACCACCAGATTGCCCTCGCGCCCTTCGCGGATGGCCAGGCGGACGTCGTCGGGCCGTGGGCGCAGCGGTCCCCCGCCGCCGTGCCCGGCGGCCGACAGCAGCGTGGCGAACAGGTGCAGACCGCGCGCCCCGGAGCCGGTGTCGCCGGCCTCGGTCGCCCCGATCACGCCGCCGGTGGCGTTGCGGGCGCGCGATCGCCGCCCGGGCGCACCGGCGCCGACGCCCGGAATCCGTAGCGCGCGGGTCCTGAAGGTCTGCGACGGCGGCGCGCTGGGCCGCGGCGGCTGCGGACGCGACGGCTGCGATCGCGAATCCTGTTGTGGCGCAGCATTCTCGGGAGTGTTGCAGGCACCTCCGCCGGGCGGGTCGGGGTCCGGCTCGGGATCGCCGCCACCGGCCTGCGCCAGCGCTGCGTCGAGTTGCTCGCGCTCGATGCCCGGGTCGTCGAACGGGTCGCGGCGGCGCCGGTGCGGCAACGCCAACTCGGCCGCGACCCGGATGTCCTGTTCCTCGACGGTGGCCGCGCCGCGCCAGGCGGCGTGGGCGACCGCGGTGCGGGCCAGCACGAGGTCGGCCCGCATGCCGTCGACGTCGAACGCGGCACACAGCGCCGCGATGCGCCGTAACTCGTTGTCCGGCAACACCACGTCGCCGACCAGGGAGCGCGCGGCCGCGATCCGCCGGGCCAGTTCGGCGTCGGCGTCGGCGTAGCGCTCGGCGAAGGCGTCGGGATCGGCCTCGTAGGCCATCCGCTGCCGGATCACCTGCACGCGGACGTCGACATCGCGGGAGGCGTGCACGTCGACGGTCAGACCGAACCGGTCCAGCAGTTGCGGACGCAGCTCGCCCTCCTCGGGGTTCATCGTGCCGATCAGCACGAACCGCGCCTCGTGCGAATGGGAGATGCCGTCGCGTTCGACGTGCACCCGGCCCATCGCCGCGGCGTCGAGCAGCACGTCGACCAGGTGATCGTGCAGCAGGTTGACCTCGTCGACGTAGAGGACGCCACCGTGGGCGCGCGCCAGCAGGCCCGGCGAGAAGGCGTGCTCACCCTCACGCAGCACCCGCTGCAGGTCCAGCGAACCGATCACCCGGTCTTCGGTTGCGCCCAGCGGCATCTCGACCAGGCCGGCACCGCCGGTCGCGGCGGACAGCAGCACGGCAAGGCCGCGCACGGCGGTCGACTTGGCCGTCCCCTTTTCGCCCCGGATGAGCGCCCCGCCGATGTCCGGGCGCACGGCGCACAGCAGCAGGGCGAGCCGCAACTGGTCGTGCCCGACGATCGCGCTGAAGGGATAGGGCTTCACGGCAGCTCGGCCAGACCGGAACCGGGCCGCAGCATCGGCACATGCGGCACCCCGTCGTCGACGAAATCCTCACCGTCGCGGACGAACCCGTGCTGTGCATACATGTCGGCCAGATACGTCTGCGCGTTGATCCGGCACGGGTAGTCGCCGACCTCGGCCAGCGCGGCGCGCAGCAGCCGGGTGGTGTGGCCCTGACCCCGCACACTGCGTTTGGTGCACAGCCGGCCGATGCGGAACGCCTTGGTGCCCCCGGCGTGCTCCTCCATCAGCCGCAGGGTGCAGATGACTTCGCCGTCGGGCGATTCCAGCCAGAAGTGCCGGGTTTCGGCGAGCAGGTCGCGACCGTCCAACTCCGGGTAGGGGCAGGCCTGTTCGACGACGAACACCTCGACCCTCAGCTTGAGCAGCTCGTAGAGGGTTTGGGTGTCGAGGTCCTGCGACCAGGCGCGACGCAGCGGCTCACTCATCAGCGCCACTCCTCCTCATCGCTTCGCTCTGCATCGTCGCCGGCGCGACTCATCAGCGCCACTCCTCCTCATCGCTTCGCTCTGCATCGTCGCCGGCGCGACCCATCCTCATGCAACCTCCAGCCGTAAGGCCTTGCTGCCCCACGACCACACCTCGTCGAACAGCGCCGGCTCGTCGGAAAGCTTCACGCCCAGGGACGGAACCATCTCCTTGAGGGTGGGAAGCCAGGTTTGGTACCGGTCGGCAAAGCACCGCCGCAGCACGTCGAGCGCGATCGGCACGGCGGTCGACGCCCCCGGCGAGCCCCCGAGCAGCCCGGCGATCGTGCCGTCCGCGTCGCTCAGCAGGGTCGTGCCGAAGTCCAGGGCCCCACCCCTGCGCGGGTCCCGCCGGATCACCTGCACCCGCTGACCGGCCACGGTCAGCTCCCAGTCCGAATCCTTTGCGCCGGGCACGAATTCCCGCAACATGCGCACCCGGCCGGGGGCGGTCAGTCGCAGCTGGCCGATCAGGTAGTTCAGCAGGGCCAGCTCGGTGACACCGACGCCGAGCATCGACAGCAGGTTGTCCGGCTTCACCGAGCGGGGAAGATCGCTGAAATGCCCGTGCTTCAAGAACTTCGGCGACCAGCCGGCGTACGGGCCGAACACCAGCCATGCCCTGCCGTTGACCAGCCGCAGGTCCAGGTGCAGCGCGCCCAGCGGCGGGGCGCCCGGCGCCGGGACACCGTACACCTTGGCCCGGTGCGCGGCGGTGAGCGCCGGCCTGGCGGCGCGCAGGAAGCGACCCCCGATCGGGAACCCGGCGAACCCCCTGACCTCCCTGATGCCCGATCTCTGCAGCAGCGGCAGCGCATCGCCGCCGGCGCCGACGAAGACGAATTTCGCGTTGAGCCTGCGCCTTTGACCGGTCCGGCGATTGCCGACGAGCAGCGTCCAGCTGCCGTCGCCCTGGCGCGCGAGGCCGCGCACCTCGTGACCGAACAGCGCGGTGGTCCCGTGGCGCACGCAGAAGCCGACGAGCTGGCGGGACAACTCACCGAAGTCGACGTCGGTGCCGTGGGGCGCCCAGTTCAGCGCGAAAGGCTCGGAGAAGTCCCGCCCGGCGGCCATCAGGGGCAGCCGGCGCGCGAACTCGTCGGGGTCCTCGATCAGTTCGGTGCCGGCGAACAGGGGGTTTCCGGCCAGCGCCCGCCGCCGCCGCCGCAGGTAGTCGACGCGCTGCGCGCCGCGGACGAAGCTCGCGTGCGGAATCGGGTTGAGGAAGCCGCGATCGGGCACTATCCCCTTCGTGACGGCGTAGGCCCAGAATTGGCGGGTCACCTGGAATTGCTCGTTGACGTGCACCGCCTTGCCGATGTCGATCGACCCGTCCGGGCGCTGGGGGGTGTAGTTGAGCTCGCACAGCGCCGAATGCCCGGTGCCGGCGTTGTTCCAGGGATTGCTGCTCTCGCCGGCGACGGCGTCCAGCCGCTCGATCAGGGTGATCGACCAGTCCGGTTCCAGCCGGCGCAGCAACGCGCCCAGCGTGGCGCTCATGATGCCCGCGCCCACCAGCGCGACGTCAGTCCGCGCGGCTCTGGGTTGCCTCGACACCGGATCGTCGGTTCCTTCCCTTGGGAGTGCCGATTCTCAGGCTATCGACCGGTAGCGGCGCAAAGACGTGCGCCTCCCTGCGGCCACCGGCCGTGACCGCACCTTAAGCTGGCCGGGTGACTGGCTGGATGCCCGACGTCCTGCCCGGCTACTGGCAGCGCACCCTGCCGCTGGGTCCCGATCCCGACGGCGAAGGCGAGATCGTCGCCACGCTGGTCCGGCGTGGCGGGCCACCGGACGGGGACGTCGGCCACGCGGTCCTGGCGGTGCACGGCTACACCGACTACTTCTTCCACACCGCGCTGGCGGATCACTTCGCCGCCCGCGGTTTCGCCTTCTATGCGCTGGACCTGCGCAAGTGCGGCCGATCGCGGCGCGACGGCCAGACGCCGCACTTCGTCACCGACCTGGACCGCTACGACCTCGAACTCGGCCACGCCCTGGCCGCGATCCGGGAGCGGGCCCAGCCCGGGAAGGTGCTGGTGTACGCCCACTCCGCCGGCGGGCTGATCGCGTCGCTGTGGCTGGACCGGCTGCGGCGGCGCGACGCGGCGGCGCACGCCGGCATCGGCGGCCTGGTGCTCAACAGCCCGTTTCTGGACCTGCACGGCCCGGCCGTCCTGCGCCACCCGGTGTCCTCGGCGGTGATCGCGGGGCTGTCGCGGGTGCGGTCCAAGGGGGTGGCCCGGCCGCCCGCCCAGGGCGGTTACGGCACCACCCTGCACCGCGACTACCACGGCGAATTCGACTACGACCTGACGTGGAAACCCGTGGGCGGCTTCCCGATCACGTTCGGCTGGCTGCACGCCGTGCGGCGCGGCCAGGCGCGGCTGCACCGCGGGCTCGACGTCGGCGTGCCCAACCTGATCCTGCGGTCGGATTACAGCGTGGCCGAATGCAACGACCCGGCGGCGATGCATTGCGGGGACGCGGTGCTCGACGTCACCCAGATCGCCCGGTGGGCCGGCTGCATCGGGAACCACACCACCGTCGTACCGGTCGCCGACGCCAAACACGACGTGTTCCTGTCCCTGGAGCAACCGCGCCGGGAGGCCTACCGCCGGCTCGACCGCTGGCTGGACGACCACCTGCGCGCCGAAAACATCGACGCCGCGGCGTCGCAGGAAGGCAGGTGAGCGGCCCCGATGGAGAACTACGACCTCGCGATCATCGGAACCGGTTCGGGCAACAGCATTCTCGACGATCGCTACGCGGGTAAGCGGGTGGCGATCTGCGAGCAGGGCACCTTCGGTGGCACCTGCCTCAACGTCGGGTGCATCCCGACGAAGATGTACGTCTACGCCGCCGACGTCGCCCAGACGATCCGCGGCGCGGCGCGCTACGGCGTCGACGCGCACCTGGACGGGGTGCGCTGGGCGGACGTCGTCTCCCGCATCTTCGGCCGCATCGATCCCATCGCGGTCGGCGGCGAGCAGTACCGGCGCAGCGCAGCCAACATCGACGTGTACCGCGAGCACACCCGGTTCGGGCCCGCGCAATCCGACGGCCGGTACCTGCTGCGCGCCGGGACCGACGAGTTCGCCGCCGACCAGGTGGTGATCGCGGCGGGGTCGCGGCCGGTGGTTCCGCCGGCGATCTCGGCGTCCGGCCTCGACTACCACACCAGCGACACCGTCATGCGGATCCCCGAGCTGCCCGGCCACCTGGTGATCCTCGGAAGTGGCTTCGTGGCAGCAGAATTCGCGCACGTTTTCTCCGCCCTGGGCGTGCGGGTCACGATCGTGGCCCGCGGCGGCTGCCTGCTGCGGCACTGCGACGACACCATCTGCGAGCGGTTCACCCGCATCGCGGCCGCCAAATGGGACCTGCGCACCCACCGCAATGTCGTGGGCGGCACCAACCGCGGCGCGGTCGTCGAGCTGCGGCTCGACGACGGGTCGACGCTGGCCGCCGACCTGTTGCTGGTCGCGACCGGCCGGGTGCCCAACGGCGACCTCCTCGACGCCGCCCGGGCGGGGGTCGACGTCGAATGCGGGCGCGTGGTCGTCGACCGGTATCAACGCACCTCGGCGCGCAACGTTTTCGCCCTGGGCGACGTGTCGTCGCCGTATCAGCTCAAGCACGTCGCCAACCACGAGGCCCGTGTCGTGCGGGACAACCTGCTCTGCGACTGGGACGACACCGGGTCGATGGTGGCGACCGACCACCGCCACGTCCCGGCGGCGGTGTTCACCGACCCCCAGCTGGCGACGGTCGGCCTGACCGAGAACCAGGCCGTCGCAGCCGGATTCGACGTCGCGGTCGCGATCCAGGACTACGGGGACGTGGCGTACGGCTGGGCGATGGAAGACACCACCGGCATCGTCAAGTTGATCGCCGACCGCTCCACCGGACACCTGCTCGGCGCGCACATCATGGGCCATCAGGCGTCGTCGATCATCCAGCCGCTGATCCAGGCGATGAGCTTCGGGCTGAGGGCACCGCAGATGGCCCGAGGCCAGTACTGGATCCATCCGGCGCTACCGGAGGTGGTCGAGAACGCCCTGCTGAACCTCTACTAGACAGTCAGCGCCGCGAGCGTCCGCGCGGCCGCGGACCGGGCTCGGCGGCGGCCTGGCACCGCGGGCACAGGCCGCGCAGGGTCAGGCCGGCCCGCTCGGAGAGCGCGAACGAGCTGCCCGCCATCGCCTGCTCGAGCGCGGAACTGAGCTGCCGGGCCGGAACCTCGATGATCGAGCCGCACTGGGTGCAGACCGCGTGGTGATGGGGGGCGGTGGCCAGCCCGTAGGTCGTGACGCCGCTGTCCAGCGTCAACGCATGCAGCACACCCTGGTCGACCAGGGTGGTCACCGTGCGGTAGATGGTCGCCACGTCGGGCGCCTGCGTGCCGGGCGGCAGACATTCGCGTACCCGCTTGTGGATGTCGGCGACCGGCAGGTGCCCGTCGACCGGCTCGAGCACCGCCAGCACCTGGATCCGCGACGCCATCCGCCGCAGCCCGCGCGCCCGCAGGAACTCACCGATTCGCTCGGTGACGGCGGGGTCCAGAACGGACTGCTTACAACTCACCCGTCCAGTGTTGCTCCCGACGCCCGGGACCGCCAGTCTTCGTCGCGGCGCGGCGCCGCAGCTCCTGCAAGCGACTTGCATCTAGGCGTGAATGCTGCTTACAGTCGGGCCGGTTGTTGTCCGCCCGATGCCGGAAGGATTCCAGTGGCCAGTGCTCAGCTCGACTGGCGGCCCTCATGGAAGACCAGGCTTCGCAGCGCCCTGACACCGGCGGAGTGGTCGCGGCTCGCAGCGATGTCGGCGCTCATCGTCGCACTGCACCTGATCGGCTGGCTGACCCTGGTGCTGCTGGTCGAGCCCGCCCAGCTCAGCGTGGGCGGCAAGGCCTTCGGCGTCGGCATCGGCATCACGGCCTACACCCTGGGCATGCGGCATGCCTTCGACGCCGATCACATTGCCGCGATCGACAACACCACCCGCAAGCTGATGAACGACGGGCAGCGTCCCCTCGCGGTCGGTTTCTTCTTCTCGCTGGGCCACTCCACGGTGGTCTTCGCGCTGGCGGTGCTGCTGACCTGCGGGATCAAAACCCTCGTGGGGCCCGTCGAGAACGACTCCTCGGCCCTGCACCACTACACCGGCCTGATCGGGACGAGCGTCTCCGGTGCGTTCCTGTACCTGATCGCCATCGTCAACATCGTCATCCTCGCCGGCATCCTGCGGGTGTTCGCCCGGCTGCGCCGCGGCCACTACGACGAGGCCAAACTGGAACAGCACCTGGACAACCGGGGGCTGGTCAACCGGTTGCTCGGCCGGTTCACCAAGTCGATCACCAAGTCCTGGCACGCCTACCCGGTCGGGTTGCTGTTCGGGCTCGGGTTCGACACCGCCACGGAGATCGCGCTGCTGGTGCTCGCGAGTTCGAGCGCCGCCTCCGGCCTGCCGTGGTACGCCATCCTGTGCCTGCCCGTGCTGTTCGCCGCCGGCATGTGCCTGCTGGACACCGTCGACGGGTCGTTCATGAACTTCGCCTACGGCTGGGCCTTTTCCAGCCCGGTGCGCAAGATCTACTACAACATCATCATCACCGCGCTGTCGGTGGCCGTGGCCCTACTCATCGGCAGCGTGGAACTGCTGGGACTGTTCGCCGGCCAGTTCGGCTGGCGGGGGCCGTTCTGGGAGTGGATCGGCGGGCTGGACCTCAACGCGGTCGGCTACTTCGTGGTCGGCATGTTCGTTCTCACCTGGGCCGTCGCCCTGCTCGTCTGGCGCTACGGCCGCATCGAGGAGAGGTGGGACACCACCACCGCGGGGGCCGAGAGCACGCCTTGAAGCGTGTCCTGCGACCCTCCCGCAGAACCGTGGTTGGGGTGTAGAACGGTGCCATGTGCTCCTCGGCCGCGCGCGGGCAGCGGTGATCCGCGGTGCATGAGCTCGCGCTCTGCGAGGCGATCGCCGGTGTGGCCAAGACGCACGCCGGCGGCCGCCACGTCGAGGTGGTGCGGGTGCGGATCGGGGCCCTTCGCCAGGTGGTGCCGGAATCGCTGTCGTTCTGCTGGACCCTCGTCCGCGACGCCGAGGACATGCCGGACGCCGAGCTCGAGCTCGAATGCGTCGCCGCCGAGGTGCACTGCCGTGCGTGCGGCGAGCGGTCGAAGATCACGTCGTCGTGGTCGATCTGGTGCCCGCGGTGCGACAGCCCCGACGTCGAGGTGTTACGCGGCAACGAATTCCTGGTGACGTCGCTGGACGTCTCGTGAGGGGCACCTCTGGTGAAAGGCATTCGGAATGAACGGATCTGGTGATGGGTAGATTTCACCGGCACGACGACGGCACCGTGCACGCCCACGAGCACGGCGATCACAGCCACTACGGGACGGGACGGCAGCGCGTCGACGTGCTGGAGTCGATCTTCGCCGAGAACGACGTGTTCGCGGCGGCCAACAGGGCGGCGTTCGAGAGCAACGGGATCCGCACCCTCAACCTGATGAGCTCGCCGGGATCGGGCAAGACGACCATCCTGCAGGCCACACTGGACGAGCTGGCCGAAGAGATCGCGATCGGGGTGATCGAGGGCGACATCGCCACCGACCTGGATGCCGCCAAGCTCAGCGGCCGCGGCGCCCAGGTGTCACTGCTGAACACCAGCAACGGCTTTGGCGGCGAATGCCATCTCGACGCGCCCATGGTCGGTCGCGCACTGCCGGGCCTCGACCTGTCCCGCCTGGACCTGGTGATCATCGAGAACGTCGGCAACCTGGTCTGCCCGGCCGAGTTCGACGTCGGCGAGCACGCCAAGGCCATGGTCTACTCGGTGACCGAGGGCGAGGACAAGCCGCTGAAATACCCGGTGATGTTTCGCTCGGTGGATGTGGTGCTGCTCAACAAGATTGACCTGGTGCCCCACCTGGACGTCGACGTCGACACCTATGTGCACCATGTTCGTCAGGTCAACGCGACGGCACCGATCCTGCCCGTCAGCGCCCGCACCGGCGCCGGCCTGGACGCCTGGTTCGGCTGGCTGCGGCGGTTCGCCGGCACGTCGCCGGCCTGAGCGCACCGGCTTTGCGGCCGCGGCCTGCGCGCGGTGGCCCGGCTATCGGCACCCGATGCCGAAAGTCCCCGGCGATCGCCGGCTGCGGCGATGCGCAGCGCTCGCCAGGAT
This sequence comes from Mycobacterium sp. TH-M103, assembly GCF_057473785.1. Classification (NCBI taxonomy): domain Bacteria; kingdom Bacillati; phylum Actinomycetota; class Actinomycetes; order Mycobacteriales; family Mycobacteriaceae; genus Mycobacterium; species Mycobacterium sp. TH-M103. Next base: position 1,701 of record NZ_JBYCLG010000279.1, on the reverse strand, counting down.
GCGGAACATGCTGCCCGCCACAGTATTCCACCTAACTGAGCGGCTATGCGACATGCGTCCACTTATCCGGGCCCGGGTAACCGTTGACAACGCCTACCTGCGGGAGTAGACCCAGAACCAGCGCCGCGCAAGTGGGCCGACGGTCGACTCCGGCGGCGTAGGGGCCCTGGCCCGCCCCGGAAAGCTGCAGCATGCCAGCAGAAGCGGCAGTCAAAGCAGAAGAAACGCTGATCCACGTTCTCTGGATCAATGCAGGGCTCAGTTGTGACGGCGATTCGGTGGCGTTGACTGCCGCCACCCAGCCCAGCGTCGAGGAGATCGCCCTCGGCGCGCTCCCGGGCCTCCCGAAGGTCGCCGTGCACTGGCCGTTGATCGATTTCGAATGCGGCCCCAGCGGAGGAGCCGACGACTTCCTCGCCTGGTTCTTCAAGGCCGAGCGCGGCGAGCTCGAACCCTTCGTGTTGGTGGTCGAGGGCTCGATTCCCAACGAGAAGATCAAGGACGAGGGGTACTGGTGCGGGTTCGGCAACGACCCGGCCACCGGTCAGCCGATGACCACCAGCGAGTGGCTCGACCGGCTGGCGCCCAAGGCCACCGCGATCGTCGCCGTCGGGACGTGCGCGACCTACGGCGGCATCCACGCGATGGCCGGCAATCCGACCGGGGCGATGGGAGTGCCGGACTATCTCGGCTGGGACTGGAAGAGCAAGGCCGACATCCCGATCGTCTGCGTCCCCGGCTGCCCGATCCATCCGGACAACCTGTCCGAGACGCTGACCTACCTGCTCTACATGGCGACCGGTCAGGCGCCGATGATCCCGCTCGACGACGCGCTGCGCCCGCAGTGGCTGTTCGGCAAGACCGTGCACGAGGGGTGCGACCGCGCCGGCTACTACGAGCAGGGCGACTTCGCCACCGAATACGGCTCACCGAAATGCATTGTCAAGCTTGGCTGTTGGGGGCCGGTTGTCAAATGCAACGTGCCCAAGCGCGGCTGGATCAACGGCGTCGGGGGTTGCCCGAACGTCGGCGGCATCTGCATCGGGTGCACCATGCCCGGCTTCCCGGACAAGTTCATGCCGTTCATGGACGAGCCGCCGGGCGGCAAGATATCGAGCGCGGCGGTGGGTCTGTACGGGACCGTGATTCGCAATTTGAGGGGTATCACGGCCCGCACCGTCGACAAAGAGCCGCGCTGGCGGCACAACGGCAACCAACTCACCACCGGAGCGCGCCGCACCTGGTAGGCCGGGCACTCCATTCTCACCGCGGAATTCCCACCGCAGACGGAGAGATCGATGACAACTATCGTCCCCGAACCGACCACCAGCCGGCGCGAGCCCGGGCAACTCGTCGAGATGGCCTGGGACCCGATCACCCGGATCGTCGGCAGCCTCGGCATCTACACGAAGATCGACTTCGAGAACAAAGAGGTCGTCGAGTGCCACAGCACGTCGTCGATCTTCCGCGGCTACTCGATCTTCATGAAGGGCAAGGACCCGCGCGACGCCCACTTCATCACCAGCCGCATCTGCGGCATCTGCGGCGACAACCACGCGACGTGTTCGTGCTACGCGCAGAACATGGCCTACGGCGTCAAGCCGCCGCATCTGGGCGAGTGGATCGTCAACCTCGGCGAGGCCGCGGAATACATGTTCGACCACAACATCTTCCAGGAGAATCTGGTCGGCGTGGACTTCT